>JAPLFQ010000032.1 GCA_026390595.1 Ignavibacteriales bacterium | reverse complement strand
GAATTCCGAACGATGGTTACTGACGTACGCCGACCTCATTACGCTCCTTCTCGGATTGTTTGTTATACTGTATGCCATGTCGAAGATCGACACCGAAAAATACAGTCAGGTCGTTGCAGCTCTCGGCGGCGTATTTGGCTCGCCCGAAGCGACTTCGGTGAAACTCAGCGTTGTGGACGTAGTCAAGACGCTTCCCGAGTTCTACCGGGAACGGGCACGGATCGAGGCCGACATTCGCAAGGGACTGAATCTGGGTTCGAAATCGCTTCCCATTTCAATCACGCAGGATGAGCGTGGAGTCACCGTGCACTTGCAGGAACAGTTCCTGTTTGCCTCTGGAAGTGCGGATCTGAAAGCGACATCCCTGGCGACACTTGATCAGCTGGCTGAGGCATTGAAGAAGATGACGAATGATGTGCGGGTTGAAGGGCACACCGACAATGTCCCGATTGCCACTGGAGCGTTTCCGTCGAACTGGCATCTGTCCGTCGGACGCGCAGTCAACGTCGGATACTATCTCATCGGGAAGCACGGGATCAAGGCAGACAAGGTTTCTGTGGTCGGGTATTCAGAGTACCGCCCGCTTGCGCCCAACACGTCTGATGAGAACCGGGCCCGCAACCGGCGCGTCGACATTGTGATCGTGGCGGAGAGTGCCTTGAAGAAGGATGAGGCTGCGACGCCGGAACAGCAATTCATGAATGATTCAATGAAGGAGAAGCAAAATGAAATTCACCAATAGGCAGTTCGGTGAGGTGGAATACGATGAAAAGCACGTCATCGAGTTCCAGGAGGGGATCATAGGGTTTGAGGAACTCAAGCGCTACCTCATCGTCAACGACGAGGAAAGTGAACCCTTCCGGTGGCTTGTCTCGCTCGAGGATGAGGACCTCAGTTTCGCAATGATCGACCCGGCGCTGATCGTCAGCACGTACCAGTCGAGCCTCTTCAAGGATCTCGATGTCACTGTATTTCTCATGGTGGCGCTGAAGGATCCATTGGAGGCGTCGACGACGAACCTCCGGAGTCCTGTCGTGGTCGAGAACACCTCGCGGCAAGGACGCCAGCTCATTCTCGATGACGAGTCTCTCTCTGCCCGTCATCCGCTGTTCTCTCATCAATCAGTACTTGTGGAGGGATGATCCATGCTCATCCTCAGCCGGAAAATCGAAGAAGCCATCAGGATCGGCGACTCGGTCACGATCAAGATATTGGGCATCCACGAAGGACAGGTGAAGATTGGGATTGAAGCGCCAAAAGAAGTCAAAGTCTATCGTTCGGAACTTTACGACCTGATCCAGAAAGAAAATCTGCAGGCTTCGAAATCGGAGAAAGTCTCGGTGTCGAAGGCAGCACTGGTGTTACGATCGAAAAACGTCAAACAAGACAAACAGTCATAGAAGGGGACGGAGGCCCGATTTGAGTGCGGGACTCGCGCCCCTTCGGTGATGCTGGTCAACGGAGTGAGCCATGTTTGTGATTATCGGATGTGTTGTTGTTCTTGCGTCGGTTCTTATCGGGTTCACGATGCATGGAGGACCGCTCGGGGTTCTTCTCCAATACAATGAGTTCGTCATCATTGGAGGAGCATCGATCGGTTCTATGCTGGTGGGAACGCCGCTAGCCGTACTGAAGAAACTGGCCGGTTCCTTTGGGAGCATCTTCAAAGGCGACCCTTACACCAAAGAAGAGTATCTGAGCCTTTTGAAGTCGATGTACGAATTGTTCAATGTTGCGACGCGTGACGGGCTGATAAACGTCGAATCGCACATTGAGAACCCGGAAAAGAGCCCGATTTTCTCGAAGAACCCCTTTCTTCTCAAGCAGCATCACGCACTCTGGTATCTTTGCGATACCATGAAACTGCTGCTGGGAGGCGGAGTCGCCCCGCATGACCTGGAGGCAATGCTCGATGCAGATATCGAAGCGCACCATGCCGAACAAGCGCCGGTAGCCGCTGCAATTACGAAGATGAGCGATGCGCTCCCGGGGCTTGGAATCGTGGCGGCTGTATTGGGAATTGTTATAACGATGCAGGCGATCAATGGCCCGCCGGAAGTGATCGGGGAGAAAGTCGCCGCAGCGTTGGTGGGGACCTTCCTGGGGATTCTCATGTGCTATGGTTTTGTGGGTCCCCTGGCGGGGCACCTGGAACAATTGCAGGCGAGTGAATCACGGTATTTCGAGTGCATCAAGGCCGGCGTTGTTGCTTACGCGAAAGGGAATGCGCCTATCACCGTTGTGGAATTCGCGCGTCGCAGTATCTGTGGTGCAGTCCGTCCCTCATTCAAAGAGCTTGAAACAGCAGCCCGTTCGGTGAAGGCCGCGCCAGCAGGAAACTGAAATGACAGGAAACTCCCGAAATCCGGAAGTCCCCATTATCATCCGCAAAAAGAAAGGCGGGCACGCGGCGCATCATGGGGGGGCGTGGAAGGTGGCGTACGCCGACTTTGTGACCGCCATGATGGCTCTGTTTATAGTCTTGTGGATCGTGGGCCAGAGCAAGCAGGTCAAGGAGTACATGGCGGCCTACTTCAAGGATCCGGGAGCGTTCTCAGAGAACACCAAAGGGGGAGGCGCGTTCGAATTCAATAAGGTCGCCGTTGGAGAGCACTTGATGGAGGAGAACCTCAAGCGCCAGGAAGAGAAGCTGAAGGAGATGGGGGAGAAGATCATGGAGACAATGCAGAAAACTCCAACTCTCAAAGAACTCGCGAAGCAAATCAAGATCGAAATCACCAAAGAGGGGATGAGGATCGAACTGGTTGAACAATCGAACAAAGTGTTTTTCGACGTTGGCACTTCGCATCTGAAGGAAGACGCGACGAAAGTACTGGCGATTATTGCAGCAGAGTTGAAGGCGATGACGAATCACGTTGTGCTCGAAGGACATACGGATTCACGGCAGTATCAGAGCACCGACGGATATACGAATTATGAGCTCAGCGCGGACCGTGCCAACAGCGCACGCCGGATCTTGATGAAGAACGGGCTGGAGGGTGCGAGAATTGACGGTGTGATGGGATACGCGGACAGGCATCTCAGAAACCCGTCCGATCCGTTCGATGTCGTGAACAGGAGAACCAGCATCCTTGTGCAATATGAGAAGCAGGGCGAAACCAAGGGAAAGAAGAATGAGTGAGAAGACCCGGGTGCTCATCGTCGATGACGATGACTCCCAAAGAGAGATATTGTCGGCCGTGCTCCGCAGCGAGTCATCCTATGACGTTCTCTGCGCAGGGAACGGGGCAGAAGCGCTCCTTCTCGTCGGGGAAAAACATCCTGCGATCATTATCAGCGACATCTATATGTCGGTGATGGATGGCGTAGAACTGTGCCGGAGTGTGAAGAGCGACAAAGCCCTTCGCGAAACGATGTTTATTCTGCTCACGGGCAGCGACGACGTAGGAGACAAAGTGAGGGGCTTCGACAGCGGAGCTGACGATTATGTGACCCGTCCTGTACATGCTGAGGAGTTGTTGTCCAGGGTCCGGGCGTCCCTGCGCATTCGCGCCATGCACGACGAAATGGTTGAAGACCGCAAGGCGCTCGCTGAGTTGAATCTCATTCTGGAAGAGAGCTATACCGGCGTGCTCCAACTTCTCATTCATCTGATCGGCTTGCGGGTTCCGAACGCATCTGCTCGGGCGGAACGCTCTGAGCAAATGGCCCTCTGGATCGGCGCGAAGCTCGAAATGAATGGAGCCGATTTGCAGACCCTCGGCACGGCCGCGAGGCTGCACGAAATCGGCAAGGTGAGTTTCCCGGACGAGTTGCTCCGCAAAGAGCGTCCTGATCTCTCAGAAGATCAACGGAATGAGCTCGAGAGTTTCCCCAACCTTGGCCAGCTTATTCTTGGGGGAATCCCGAAGCTCAAGGACGCGAGCACTCTCATCCGCTACCAGTTGGAAAACTATGACGGCACCGGGTATCCGGACAGGTTGATGAATCAGCAGATTCCTCTCGGTTCAAGGATCCTCAGGCTCGCCAATGTCATAGAACAATTACCTGTTGCAAAGGGCTTCACGCGGCAGGATCAGCTTGAAGCAGTGCGAAGGGCGAAAGGGACTGTTCTCGATCCACGTGTTGTTCAGCTTGCCGAGGAGTACCTTCAGATAGTCGAGAATCCAGCCTGGATGGAGGGAAAGCGGCAGGTCAACATTCTTGAACTGCAGGCGGGAATGGTTCTTGCCCACGATCTCGTGACCGGTACGGGAACGAAGCTTCTCCCAAAGGACTCGGCTATCGGGATCACACACATCGAGAAAATTTTAGCACACCATCATTTCGATCCGATCGTCAACAGTATCTACGTCTACAGCTCCACGCAAAACCAATCCTAGGAAAGCGAAAGAGTCGCCATGGGTAAACAGCCGATTTCGATCCTTGCCGTTGATGACTGCGAAGATTTTCTGGATGCCCTGAGCCATATGCTTGAGCAGGAGGGGTACGAAGTCGCGAAAGCTGCCGATGGAGTAGAAGCTCTCGCTCTGTTTCAAACGCAGCCGTTCGATCTGATGCTGCTGGACGTGAACATGCCGCGTCTGAATGGTCTTGAGCTCCTGAAGTGCATCAAGCCGAGGCACGGTGACTGTGAAGTGATTGTATTGTCCGCCGTCGATGAGGTCAAGATCGCCGTCGAATGCATGAAACACGGCGCATATTACTATGTCACAAAGCCGTACTCCTCGAGCGAGCTCCTGTATCTCATCGAACGGGCGCTCGAGCGCAAGAAACTTCTGTTCCTGAACAAAGTGTTCAAGGCGGAGCTCTCCCGGCGCGCCCTCTCGAGTCATATCATCAGTCGAAACCGTGGGTTTCTTGAAATGCTGGATCTCGCAGAGAGATCCGCTCCTTCGGACTCCACAATCCTCATCGAAGGTGCAAGCGGTACGGGCAAGGAGCTTGTCGCCAACTTCATTCACGCCAACAGCTCGAGAAAAACGCAGTCGTTCATGGCGCTCAATTGCTCTTCGATTCCTGAAACGCTTATCGAAAGCGAATTGTTCGGTCACGAGAAGGGGGCCTTTACCGACGCAACGAGTACCGAGCAGGGGTTGGTGGAGATGGCCGATGGAGGTACTCTCTTTCTTGATGAAATCGGCGAGATGTCCCTCACCGTTCAACCCAAGGTGCTGAGATTCTTGCAGACAGGAGAGTTCCGACGCGTTGGCAGCAACAAGAATCTCAAAGCCGACGTACGTATCGTTTCCGCCACAAACAAGGACCTTCGGCAGGAGGCCGTAGCCCGGCGGTTCCGGGAAGACCTTCTCTTCAGGCTGAATGTGATTACACTGCAGCTCCCCTCCTTGAGGGAACGCAAGGATGATATACCCCTGCTCGTTAATCATTTCCTTCGGCAGCATGCGGGTGCAAAGGAACCGAAGCGGCTTGACGAGAGAGCACTCGAAGTCCTGATGAAGTACGATTGGCCGGGAAATGTGCGTGAGCTGGAAAATGTCATGGAACGGGCGGTCATTCTCTCTCAAGATGATGTCATCTATTTCGACGATCTTGCCCTCCCGCTCAAGTCGAGACCCGCTCATGATTTGTCCTCGAAAGTTGCGAATGCAGGAATTCAGGCCGGGAGCCCCGTTTCAATGACGGAGATGCAGCGGGCTCACGTTGCGGGCGTGTTGAGGGCTGTCAGCGGCAACAAAGAGGTCGCTGCGAAGATTCTTGGGATGAGTGTCAAGACCCTCTATTCCAAGATGCAGGCGTACAATCTTGGCGAAGTCCACTAGGAGGATTCTGAAATACAAAAAAAATGACGACCACAAAGACACGAAGTCTCAAAAATGTCTTCAGGATATTCAAATCCTCTCAAAATCGAGTTTCTTGATACAGACTTTCGGGTCTTTGTGCCTTCGTGGTGAAAGAAACTGGTTTTTCTGCAAACTCCTAGTACCGCTTTCTGGCATTCGGCGAACTGTGGACGTTTCTTCTGATTGCTCCTGAAGGAAGCTCTGTCCGAGCACTTCCCAGTGTCATCGCTCGTGTCAGGTTTCCATCCACGCAACTCAAAATATATCTCTTGGCATGTGCCCGCTTGCTCTAGTGGACATGCTTGTCTCCCGTCCGTCCTTTCCCCTTCTTGATAAGCTCAATTTGGTCTCACTTGGTTCTGGACTTGTAGATTTTACAGGCCTCCAGTATCTCAGACGCCTCCCCAAAATATCCGCCGTAGTAAGTAGCCGAATTACATAAGGTTGCAGGAGCCCATCCGTGGCTTCTCCGCTCTTGGGCGTGGCATTGCTGATGCACATCTTTCGTCAACGAACTTCAGATGAAAGAGGAAATGCACATGCGCCGTCTCATCCGTCAAGTCACTCTGATACTGACCGCAAAACCCTTGCTTGATGAGTCGCAAGCTCCCCGAGCCTTACGTGAGATTCGGCTGGTCGATAGAATTGTGAACACGCTCGCCTGCTTGAGATTCTCAAATATGGAACTGCGGGCCGGAGTGCGCACCGTGATTGTCGCCCAACGGAGCCCAGGTCGTGCCTCTTCGAAATGCGCCCGTTGCAAGTGGCGGGGCAATCCTATCTGTCGCGTTTGCGGTCGATCGGGTTGCTTGGGTTGACCGCGGAATTTACACATACCTGGCATGTGATCTGTACAACTCATGTGAGGGGCCCTGTCATTCTTCCGAAGCCGGCTGCCAGAAAAGGTCCGGTGAAAACGAGATGGACCGGGTTGTTCGCTGGGAAATAGGTTGTCGTTGTTAGGATGATTGTGGCGACAAAAATCAGAAGAGGAGGGAAACAAATGTCCGCTCAAGAAAGGACGGAGACGATCCGTTCGCTCGATGCACCGCTCGCGGTAAGACTTGAAGGCCTCTGCCGGGAACTTACGCAAACCGGCGAAGTGCAAATGCAGAACATTGTCTCCACGCTTGATGAAGTGGCTCCAAAACCGGGGCATCTTGTCTTTCTGAGAGCGAAGGATCTTTCCATGAATGTGAATGGCCTGCAACCGGTTGTATTCTCTGCTGTTGATGCTTGCACTTTCCTGCAGGTTGCCCAGGTGTACCTGGCGCCGACGACGGCGGCGGCTGCGTCGTTCTTCGACCACGCGCTGGAGACATTCCCTTTCGTCGTCTCGCACGTACGCTCCCGCAATCAGCGGCCGTTCTATCACGCAGCCGGAGATCGTTCATATCATGAATTTTCGGAGATTATCGAAGAAAAGGGGTGTTCGCATTCCATCATAACGAAGGTATCGCAGGACCCCCTGTACGGGATCGCCGACAAGTTCATGTTTGGCGGCATCGTGGAGGGATCAATCGTCGGGGCTTCAGAAGGGGAATTGCACCGTGACCTGGTCCATTTTCTCTTCTTCCATAACAATTGCCGATCGATCCCATGGCTTGGGGGAAGAACCCCTCTGCAGAAACTGGCGGCATTCGAGGGATTCGCCGGGTGGCGTTCATTCGATCCATTCTCAAATGAGCGAGTTCACAATGGAGGTGCCGGCGAGCGCCGATCTGCACAATTCGTCAGCAGTTAACTCATTGCACGACTACGCGAACGATTGGAGTATCGTATGAAAGAACAGGTCGACACGATTGTTGCCACCATGCACGCCGGGAGGCCGAACCCGGGTCTCGAGAAAGTACTTCAAAGAGTCGAGGTGAGGAGTACCCCCTATCTGGAAATCGTAGATTTGCGCAACGCGTTCGTGAGGGTCCGATCGATCGATCATCCCGACGAATACGTCGATATCTACAAGGGCTCGCTGATCGCCCTTGTCGATGCGCTGATGAAATCCGAGGCCGAATTGAATCGACTGGATCTGCGATCGGGCTTGTTTCATTCACAATCGGCTCAATGAAGCCCATCAGGAGAAAAGTATGAAGCGGATCCTCGTAATTGATGATGACGGAATCTGTCGCCGCACCGTGACGGCTTTGCTGGAACAATCGGGATATGTCGTAATGCAGGCGGTCAACGGAGAAGATGGGGTGGAGTTGGCACTTCAGAATCCTCCAGACCTGGTTGTCTCCGACGTCGTCATGCCAAAACTGGACGGACTGGGAGTGTTGGACAAGTTCAAGACCGATCCGAAAATGCGTTCCATTCCGTTCATTTTCATGACCGGTATGTCCGAAAAGGAGGCAGCAAAACGAGGTATCTCGCTCGATGCCGGGAATGTTCTTAAGAAACCCTTTGCCCTTGCAGAATTTCTTGCCAAGGTCAAAGAATGTCTCGAGATGCGATGAGTCATGCGAGGCCCACACAGGCCAGCAGGAAGCCGCAGAGAGCCTGCGGTACTTCCCTCAGGGTATAAGAAAGGCGAACCCAATGCGATTTTCTTCTTGACATGTCAGGTGGATTTGTTATATTGTATAGACATCACTTTACTTGAGTCAAGTGGGAAATCAATCAATCATAGCCAGAAGCTTGTCGTGTAACCAGGGCATCGTCATAGTGCGCCCTGTTTCTGGTATTTCCCTCCTTGGCCTCCTCCTTATTAGTCTCGTGAGCCTCCTGCTTCTTGGGCTTTTTATTATCGCCTGAGAGACGCCAGAGGTTAACCGAGCATACCCGATACATATTCCCAATAGAATAACACGGTAAAGCAGGTTCACCTCAGGCGAACGAGAGTTGTCGTTCTTGAGAAAGGTGAACTATGCGCAGTGATATGATAAAAAAAGGGGTGGAACGGACTCCCAACCGCGCAATGCTTCGCGCTGTGGGGTTCGGAGACGGAGACTTCGCGAAGCCGATCATTGGTGTTGCAAATGGCTACAGCAACTTGACCCCTTGTAACGTCGGTCTGAATGACCTGGCTGACCGCGCGATGGACGCACTCCGGGCCGTCAACACGATGCCTCAAATGTTCGGTACGATCACTGTCAGCGACGGCATATCGATGGGCACGGAGGGGATGAAGTTCTCGCTCGTCTCCAGGGAAGTCATCGCCGATTCGATTGAGACGGTCTGCAACGCCCAGGCAATGGACGGACTGCTGGCGATCGGCGGCTGTGACAAGAACATGCCCGGTGCGATGATCGCAATCGCCCGTCTTAACATTCCTGCGATTTTCGTTTACGGCGGAACCATCAAGCCGGGTCACCTGAACGGCAAAGATCTTACCATCGTGAGCGCCTTTGAAGCCGTCGGCCAGTACAGCGCACAGAAGATTACCGAGCAGGAAGTGCAGGAGATCGAACGACACGCATGTCCGGGTGCTGGATCGTGTGGCGGCATGTTCACGGCCAATACGATGTCTTCTGCGATCGAGGCGATGGGCATGAGCCTGATGTACTCATCGACGATGGCCGCGGAGGATTTTGAAAAATCCGACAGTACTGCAAAATCTGCCCAGGTCCTCGCTCTCGCGGTTCAGAAACAGATCCTTCCACGCCAGCTTCTCACCCGACAAGCTTTCGAAAACGCGATCGCCGTCGTCATGGCGATCGGGGGCTCCACGAACGCGGTATTGCATCTCCTGGCCATTGCGCACGCAGCGGAGGTGCCACTCACCATCGATGACTTTGAGACTATCCGCGCTCGTGTCCCGGTTCTCTGCGATCTCAAACCATCCGGCAGGTACGTCGCGACGGAGTTGCATCAGGCCGGTGGAATTCCTCAGGTCATGAAAATCCTCCTGGCCCATGACGTTCTGCACGGTGACGCGATGACGATCACCGGCCAGACAATCGCTGAATCCCTTGCAGGGATCCCGCCTGCGCCTCGCACTGACCAGCAAGTCATCCGGCCATGGAATAATCCGGTCTACTCTCACGGTCACCTGGCGATACTGAAGGGAAACCTGGCTGCTGAGGGAGCTGTCGCGAAGATTACCGGTGTGAAGAATCCGAAGATCACTGGCCCCGCGCGCGTGTTCGAGTCAGAAGAAAATTGTTTGCAGGCGGTGCTCGCCGGGAAGATCAGGGCTGGCGATGTGTTGGTCATTCGGTACGAAGGCCCGCGGGGTGGACCCGGAATGCGCGAGATGCTCGCTCCCACGTCGGCGATCATTGGTGCCGGACTTGGTGATGCAGTCGGCCTCATTACAGACGGACGGTTTTCCGGCGGGACATATGGAATGGTGGTTGGCCACGTGGCGCCTGAGGCAGCGGTGGGCGGAACGATCGCGCTTGTGCAGGAAGGTGACAGCATTACAATCGACGCCGAGAGACGATTGCTGCAGCTTAACGTCTCTGACCCTGAACTTGCCTCACGCAGAGCATCGTGGAAACCGCAGCCGCAACGGTATCATCGGGGGGTGCTGGCTAAATATGCAGCCCTCGTTTCTAGCAGCAGCGTAGGCGCAGTGACGGATCTTCACTTAGTTAATAGAAAATCTCATTGATTGAGACGTCCGCAAAACATGCGGATCTGATCGTCCCGCTGTGACCAGAACGGCGGGACGAATCAATGAGACCGATCGTAACAACCAAACTCTTCACCAAGACAAGGACACTCTATGTCGGCACATAAGGCTTCGGGGACGCAGAAGAAGGGCGGCAAGATGATGACGGGTGCAGAAATATTCGTCCGCTGCCTTATTGCGGAGGGGGTTGAAGTCCTCTTCGGGTATCCGGGAGGTGCGACGATTGGCATTTATGATGCCCTTGTCGATCTCTCGCACATTAAGCACGTTCTCGTGCGCCACGAACAGGGGGCGACGCACGCGGCGGAAGGATACGCAAAAGCTACCGGAAAACCGGGTGTCGTTCTCGTCACGTCGGGCCCCGGGGCAACGAACACCGTCACGGGGATTGCCGACGCCTTCATGGATTCAATTCCCATTGTGGTGTTTACCGGGCAGGTTCCGCTCAATTTGATCGGGAACGATGCCTTCCAGGAGGCCGATATCGTCGGTATCACCAGGCCTATTACCAAGCACAACTACCTCGTCCGCGACGTGAACGAACTCGCGAAGACCGTCAAAGAAGCGTTCTATATCGCCACCACCGGCAGACCGGGCCCTGTCCTTGTCGATTTGCCAAAAGACGTGATGGCGCAGAAAGCCATGTTCGAGTATCCCGAGAGCGTTGAGCTTCGCAGCTACAAGCCGGTAACGGACGGTCATCTGAAGCAGATAAAGAAAGCGGCCGAACTCATTAACGCCGCGAAGAGGCCGGTTCTCTACGTAGGAGGCGGCGTCATACAGTCAAACGCCGCGGCGGAGTTGAAGAAACTTGCGGATACATTGGGGTGCCCCGTGACGACCACGTTGCACGGACTCGGAGCGTATCCTGAAAACGAACCTCTTGCGCTCGGTATGCTGGGGATGCACGGAACCTGGTATTCCAACGTGGCTGTTCAGTACTGCGACGTTCTGATCGCAGTCGGTGCCCGTTTTGATGACCGCGTCACAGGCAAGGTGGAAGCGTTCGCCGCTGAAGCAAAGAAAATCCATATTGACATCGATCCGTCGGCGATCAGCAAAAACGTCCCCGTCGATGTTCCGATCGTCGGTGACGTCAAGACGGTTTTGAAGAAACTCATCGAGTCTGTCCATCGGTTGGATACGAAGGACTGGCTGGCGACGATAGAAGAGTGGAAACGGGAACATCCGTTGCGCTACAGGAGCGGTGAAGCAATTCGTGCTCAGTACGTCATTCAGAAACTCGCAGAAATCACAGGCGGCAACGCTGTTGTGGTCACCGACGTCGGCCAGCATCAGATGTGGACGGCACAATTCTTCAATTGGGTTCACCCCCGGTCTCACATCACCTCGGGAGGCCTTGGCACAATGGGATTCTCGCTCCCTGCGGCCATGGGCGCAAGCTTCGGGCACACAGGATTGCCGATCATTTCGATCAGCGGCGATGGCGGATTCCAGATGAACAGCCAGGAAATGGCGACCATCGTTGAACACAAGCTTCCTATGAAGGTGTTCGTCATCAACAACGGGTTCCTAGGAATGGTCCGTCAATGGCAGGAACTCTTCTGGCGGAGAAGATACTCCCACGTCGGATTGCAGAATCCCAATTTCGTGAAGCTCGCCGAGGCGTACGGTTGTCCCGCGTATCGCGTCACACGCGCGGCGGAAGTAGAAGATGTTATCAGGAAGGCGCTCGACCAGAAGGATGGTCCCGTCTTTGTCGAATTTGTGGTCGCACAGGAAGACAACGTCTATCCGATGATTCCTGCAGGGCAAACAGTGAACGAAATCATCGATGTCCCTGAGCCCGTCGCCGCGCCTGCAGGCGGAGCCCCCGAAGAAACCTTGATGACGGTGAGCAAGGGACAACACATTCATTCAATGGCGGATCAGAAACCATGACACACACACAGCAACCAGGAAGTCAAGGCGGCAATGAAGCGAACCCGCCGGCTCATCTCAAACGGCACACCATTTCTGTCCTGGTGGAGAACAAGTTCGGAGCGTTCGTGCGGGTCGCCGGTATGTTCTCTGCGAAAGGGTACAACATCGACAGTCTTTCCGTCGGACCGACCGAAGAAGAGTCGATTTCGAGGATGACAATTGTCACGCGGGGTGACGACCAGATCATCGAGCAGATTACGAAGCAGCTCCACAAGCTCATCGATACGCTCAAGGTGGTCGACTTGACCTTCGAGAATTTCGTGGAGCGCGAGTTGGTGCTCGTCAAGGTGCAGTCCACCCAGAGCTCCCGTTCCGAGATTATGCAGATCGCAGAGATCTTTCGCGCGAAAGTTGTCGACATCAGCGTGAAATCTCTGACCCTGGAGGCTACGGGAAGCCAGCAGAAGGTCGATGCGATTATCAAAATGCTGAAGCCATTCGGGATCAAGGAACTTGCCCGGACGGGAAGAGTCGCCCTGAAGCGGGAGTTCCAGGGGGAAGTGTAACGTCGTTGTTGTCCGCCAACGCTGGACGATCAGATCAACATTACTGCAAAGACGCTTGAATCCTTATCCACTATACGATCCAAGGTTTGAGCACGATGCCTGCGGCACCGGTTTCGTTGCGAATATCGCGGGGGGCAAAAGCCACGAAATCGTTCGTCAGGCAATCCGCTCGGTGTGTAACCTCACGCACCGCGGCGCCGTCGCGGCCGATACCCAAACCGGCGACGGAGCGGGTATCCTGACTCAACTTCCCGTGAAGTTCTTCGTGGAGCAGGTGAACGGTTTGTCATCACGCCTCGAATCGGATGCCGATCTCGGTGTGGGGATGTTCTTCATGCCGGCAAATGAAGATGCGTATTCGCTGTGCAAGGCACTTGTAGAACATTCTGTCTCCCGCCACGGTCTGGGCCTGCTTGGATGGCGTAAGGTCCCGGTTGACATGGAAGTTATCGGCGACAGCTCGGCGCTCACCGCGCCAAGAATCCAGCAGATCCTTGTCAAGAAACCGCGGCATCTCGGTGCACTGGAGTACGAACGCCAACTCTTTCTCGTGCGGAAAGAAATCGAGAAGCATCTCCTGAAAACAAGAATCGATGATTTCTATGTCTGCTCCTTCTCCAGCCGTACAATCGTCTACAAAGGGTTGATGATTGCGACCGCTCTTGACAAGTTCTATCCGGACCTGCAGAGCGGCAGTTTTGAGTCTGCCTTTGGTATTTATCACCAGAGGTACAGCACCAACACCTTCCCGACGTGGAACCTCGCTCAGCCCTTCCGCATGCTCGCACACAACGGTGAAATCAATACGATCCAGGGAAATCGAATCTGGACAGCGGCACGCGAAGCGGAAATCGTCTCCGATTATTGGGGCGAAGACATCCGGTTCCTGAAGCCGCTCATCCAGCCCAAGGGGAGCGATTCGGCGAACCTGGACAATGCCCTCGAAGCGCTGACTCTCTCCGGGAGATCGATCCTGCATTCGATGATGATGCTTGTCCCGGAAGCGTGGCGGGCGCGTGATGACATCACGCAGCAGGCAAAAGACTTCTACGAATACAATGAGTGCTTCAGCGAGCCGTGGGACGGACCGGCGGCCCTGGTGTTCAGTGACGGGACAACCGTCGGTGCCACACTCGACCGTAATGGCCTGCGCCCTGCACGGTACAAGATCACTTCAACGGGTCTGATCGTCCTGAGCTCCGAGGTCGGCGCACTGGAAATCGACGATGCTCTGGTTGTTGAAAAAGGACGACTCGGGCCTGGACAGATGATCGCCGTCGATACCGCGAAGGGCATCCTTCTGAAGGATGTCGAGATCAAAAACGAAATCGGGGGTCACAAGTCGTATTCGACGTGGGTCAAGAATATCACCAAGCTTGGCCGTTTAACGCAGGTCGAACCTTTGAACGGTGCAGGACCAACTGGGGAGCATCTGGTCAGGTACCAGATTTGTTTCGGTTACAGCGCCGAAGAAATCCCCGCGCTGTTTAAACCGATGATGGAGGAAGCGAAGGAACCTGTGGGGTCAATGGGGGACGATGCTCCGCTCGCAGTATTGTCGAAACTGCCGAAATTGCTCCCATCATATTTCCGGCAGCAGTTCGCACAGGTGACGAACCCCCCGATCGACCCTATCAGGGAACGCCTGGTCATGTCTCTGACAAGTAAACTCGGATATCGCCACAACTGGTTCGGTGAGTCTCCTGAGCATGCGAAGCAGGTCGAGCTCGAGAGCCCGATTCTGTTCAACTCGGAGTTGGAGCGGCTGCGCTCGCTTGAAGATCCGGCGTTTCAGACAGCAACGCTCTCGGTCCTGTTCAATGCTTCCGAAGGCGAGGATGGGATGCAATCTGCGATCAGGAAGATCTGTCAGGCTGCCGAAGGTGCCGCCGACGAAGGGAAGTTCCTGGTTGTCCTGAGCGATCGCGGTATTGATGGCGAGAAAGCCCCCATTCCAATCCTGCTCGCGGTAGGTGCTGTTCATAATCATCTCCTGCGACTCCAGAAGCGGCTCAAACTGAGCGTTGTTGCGGAAACGGCTGAACCGAGGGATGTTCATCATTTCGCTACACTCATCGGATATGGAGCAAATGCGGTGAATCCGTACCTCGCATTTGAGACCATACGTTCATTGGTCCCGCCTGCTTCGCCGGATGCGCTCAATCAGGCATGTGCGAACTTCCGGACGGCGATCGAAAACGGCATCCTTAAGGTCATCTCCAAAATGGGGATCTGTCTGCTCGGTTCATATCGCGGCGCACAGATCTTCGAGGCTATCGGCATCGCGGACGAAGTGGTCGAAGCATACTTCACCGGTACTCCGACACGCATAGGAGGACTCGGGCTGAGAGAAATCGCGCGAGAAGCTCTGGACCGGCACACGAGAGCATTCGGCGGCGGCGTCGGCAACCTTGTCGATGAGGGGATGTATCGGTATAGAAGGAATGGCGAACGCCGGGCATGGTCTCCCGACGCGCTGCGCGCGATGCAGAAACTCCGCGTCAGCGGATCCGGCGAAGATTATGATCATCTAAAAAAAGCGCTCTCTGACTCAGGCCCGGTTGGCCTCAAAGACCTGCTCGAGTTCAAGAAAATCAATTCTCCGGTTCCAATCGCCGAGGTCGAATCGATCGAGGACATTCGCAGGAGGTTCACGACCGCTGCAATGTCGCTTGGTGCACTCTCGCCAGAGATTCACGAGACGATCGCGATAGCGATGAATCGCATCGGAGGCAAGAGCAACAGCGGAGAAGGGGGTGAGGATCCCAGGCGGTTTCATGTGATGCCGAACGGCGACTGGTCCAATAGCGCCATTAAACAGGTCGCATCCGCCAGATTTGGCGTGACGGCGGAGTATCTCGCCAGCGCGAAGGAACTCGAAATCAAGATGGCGCAGGGATCCAAGCCGGGAGAGGGGGGACAAATCCCCGGCAACAAAGTGTCTCCACTGATAGCCCGTCTCCGGAAAGCCATGCCTGGTGTTTCGCTGATTTCGCCGCCGCCGCATCACGACATTTATAGCATTGAAGACCTGGCTCAGCTGATTTACGATTTGAAACAGGTGAATCCACGGGCAAGGGTGTGCGTGAAGCTCGTTTCGGAAGCAGGAGTTGGCACGATAGCCGCCGGTGTCGCGAAGGCGTACGCCGACGTGATCCTGATAAGCGGATATGACGGGGGGACCGGCGCTTCTCCGTTGAGCTCCATCAAGAACGCGGGTGCTCCCTGGGAGCTTGGCATCGCGGAGGCGCAACAGGTCCTTGTGATGAACGGTCTGCGGGAACGTGTGACGCTCCGGGTTGACGGAGGGTTGAAGACCGGCCGCGATATCGTCATTGCCGCCATGCTCGGCGCCGAGGAATTCAATTTCGGCACCGCAGCCCTTGTCGCCCTCGGATGCCGGTACGTGCGGCAGTGTCACCTCAACACATGTCCTGTCGGTATCGCGACGCAGGATGAAAAACTCCGGGCGCGCATCGAGGGGAATCCCGACATGCTCATCCGCTATCTCGACGCCGTCGCGGACGATGTGCGGAGGATACTCTCGGATCTGGGTTTCCGTTCGCTGACTGAGATTATCGGCAGAACAGACCTCTTGCGTCAGTTGGCGGTCACGGACCATCCAAAAGCGAACACAATCGACCTGAGCCGGATTCTCGCTCGGCGTAACTATGAACGCGATCAGCGTCTGAGAGTCTGGTACCGGAATGACAAGCCGGACAAACCGCTCGATGACACAATTTTGCAGGACGTGAAGGATTCCTTGCGCGACAAGTCCCCCATCGTCCGGAGCTACAAGATTCGCAATACGCATCGTTCGATAGCCACAAAGCTCTCCGGCGAGATCGCGTACATGTACGGTGATCATGGATTGCCGCCGAAAACGATCGAACTGCGGCTTTCGGGGAGTGCGGGTCAGAGTTTCGGAGCATTTCTCGTCCAGGGTGTAAAGCTCGTCCTTGTAGGAGAAGCGAACGATTACGTCGGAAAAGGGATGTGCGGAGGCGAAATCGTCATCATGCCGTCGCGCCAGCGAAAGAACACGACGCACGATGTGGTCATGGGAAACACCGTGCTCTACGGCGCAACGAGAGGATCGTTGTTTGCGTGTGGCCGGGCGGGAGAACGATTCGCCGTTCGTAACAGCGGCGCACTCGCGGTCGTCGAAGGGACCGGAGATCACGCGTGTGAATACATGACAAACGGCAGCGTGGTTGTGCTTGGGACCGTGGGGAGGAACTTCGGGGCCGGAATGACCGGAGGTGCAGCGTATGTACTCGACTTCCTGGGAGACTTCCACAAAAGGTGCAACTCGGAGCTGGTTCGTTTTCACCGCCTCGATGACCCGGAGGACGCTCGGCTGTTGCTCTCGTTCATCTCCCGTCACGTCGAGGAGACCGGCAGCGCACGTGCGCAGAAGATTCTCATGAATTGGACGGAGTATCAACAGATGTTCTGGAAGGTTGTGCCCATACAAGCGGCAAAACAAACCGTCGGTGTGTCCGCCCAAACAGCGGCCGAACCAAAATTGTGATGATCGAATTGATCGGTCATCCCCTCAGAGCAGGAAAGAATACAATCATCATATCGTAGGAGATCCAGAAACATGGAAGAACGGATCTACATCTTTGACACCACCCTTCGCGACGGGGAACAGTCGCCCGGCTGCAGCCTGAACCTGGAAGAAAAAGTGAGGATGGCGCGGCAGCTTGAGCTGCTTCGTGTGGATGTCATCGAGGCAGGGTTTCCAATTGCCTCCGTAGGCGACTTTGAGGCGGTTCAAGTCATCGCCCGGACGATTGAGCACTGCACCGTCGCCGCCCTGTGCCGCACGGTCAAGGGAGACATCGACAGGGCGTGGGAGGCGATTCAATATGCGAAGAAGCCGCGCATTCATACATTTATCGCCACATCCGACATCCACCTGACACACAAACTCAGGAAGAGCCGAGATCAGGCTCTTGCCGATGCGGTGGAGGGGATCAAGCACGCCAAGTCCCTTTGCTCCGATGTGGAGTTTTCCTGTGAGGATGCCTCCCGGAGCAGCATCGATTTTCTCTGTTCGATCGTCGCTGCGGCCATCGATGCCGGCGCGACTGTCATCAACCTGCCAGACACGGTCGGCTATGCTGTCCCGGAAGAGTACGGCGCGATGTTCCGCATGGTGAAGGAGCGAGTCCCCGCGAGTCGACACATCACACTCAGCTCTCACTGCCATAACGATTTCGGTCTTGCTGTTGCGAACTCACTCGCCGCGATCAGAAACGGAGTGAGGCAAGTAGAATGCACGATCAATGGGATCGGCGAGCGGGCCGGAAATGCCGCGCTGGAAGAAATTGTGATGGCGATCCGGACGAGGAAGGAAACGCTTGGCGTTGACACCACTGTGAATGCTGAAGAGATCTACAAGTCGAGCAAGCTTCTGAGCACGTTGACCGGCATGATGGTCCAGCGCAACAAGGCTATCGTCGGTGCCAATGCGTTTGCGCACGAGGCAGGCATTCATCAGGATGGCATGCTCAAGAGCCGCATCACGTATGAGATCATGACCCCGCAATCGGTGGGGATTAAGCATAGCACACTGGTGTTGGGGAAACACTCCGGCCGCCACGCTTTGAAGCAGCGATATACGGAACTCGGCTATGAATTGGCGACCGAGGACCTGGAACGGGCATATCAGTCATTTTGCACCATCGCCGATCAGAAGAAGGACATTTTCGACGAGGATCTGATCGCCATCGTCGAAGATCGTGAGAGCGCGGCAGAGGATTTCTATCATCTCGACAATATTCAGGTGCTCAGCGGCACGAACCTTCGCCCAACGGCGACCGTCGAGTTGCGGCTGCGTGATGAGCGCTTCGTGGATTCTGCCACCGGAGATGGACCGGTGGACGCTGCATACAAGGCCATCGAACGCATCACGGGTATCATAGGGAAACTAACCGAATACTCGATCAAGTCGGTGACATTCGGGCATGACGCGATCGGCGAAGTATTCGTGCGGGTGGACTTCGAAGGAGTTCTTTTCAACGGCAGGGCAGTAAGTACCGACGTTATTACGGGAAGCGCGAAGGCATATCTTGAAGCGCTGAATCGTGCAAACAGTGCCAGGAAGCGGCGGGAAGGGCAGCAAGCTACTCAAAAACCCGAAACTGTTCCAATGTAACTTCATCAACGCAGGGATTCAAGAATGAACAAACCTTTGACGCTGTTTGAGAAAGTGTGGAACAATCATCTCGTCGCACAGGAACCTGATTCGCCTGCCGTCCTGTACATCGACCTTCATTTGCTTCACGAGGTCACGTCGCCGCAGGCGTTCACCGGACTGCGTCAGCGCGGCCTCAAGGTCAGACGTCCGAATAAGTCGTTCGCGACCGTCGATCACAGCATCCCGACGGTTGATCCGTCGATCCCGATGACGGACAAGATAGCAGAGAAACAAATCCAGCAGCTGGAGACCAATGCCCGCGAGTTCGGCATTCGGTTCTTTGGAATGAACAGTCCCCAGCGCGGCATTGTCCATGTTATCGGCCCTGAGCTTGGATTGACGCAGCCCGGAATGACCATCGTGTGCGGAGACAGCCACACATCCACGCACGGGGCATTCGGTGCCTTGGCGTTTGGCATCGGTACCAGTGAGGTCGAACACGTGCTGGCGACACAGTGCCTGCTTCAGCGTCAACCGAAGACATTTGAGGTGCGCGTCGAAGGGAAGCTCCAGCCGGGAGTGACCGCGAAGGATATCATCCTTTCACTCCTCTCGAGGATTGGAGTCGCCGGAGGTACGGGGCACGTCTTTGAGTACACCGGCAGCGCGATCAGATCTCTGGATATGGAAGAGCGAATGACGGTCTGCAACATGTCGATCGAAGGCGGAGCGCGGGCGGGGATGATAGCGCCTGATGAGACATCGTATCAGTATATCTCCGGAAAGGAATATGCCCCGAAGAATTCTACATGGGACAGGATGCTCAGTTACTGGAAGACTCTTCCGAGCGACGAGGGCGCAGGCTACGACAGAACCATAACGATCAACGCGGGCGAATTGAGTCCCATGATCACCTACGGTACTAACCCAGGTATGGGCATGGCTGTGACTGGTTCTGTGCCGGACCCAGGCTCTATGACAGACGCTTCAGTGAAGCTCGCATTTCAAAAGTCACTCGATTACATGGGATTGAAACCGGGTGAACTCCTGGCAGGTAAGCCGGTCGACGTTGTGTTTATCGGAAGCTGCACAAATTCCCGCATCAGCGACCTGCGCCAGGCGTCGACCATTTTCAAAGGGAGAAAGGTCTCTGCTGGTGTGCGTGTGCTGGTCGTGCCCGGATCGCAGGCGATCAAAGTTCAGGCGGAGGCGGAAGGACTCGATGTCATTTTTAGGCAGGCAGGTGCCGAGTGGCGTGAATCCGGTTGCTCGATGTGCATCGCCATGAACGGTGATCAGCTGAGTCCCGGGCAGGTCGCAGTCTCCACGAGCAACCGGAACTTTGAAGGGCGCCAGGGAAAAGGGGGGCGAACGCTTCTTGCCTCTCCGCTGACGGCTGCTGCAGCTGCGGTTACCGGCAAGATCACTGATGTTCGTACGCTTCTCACTTACTCATAAATGGTTTGGGGTCATGAATCACTTTCCGCCGTTCACCTCTCGCGTCATGCCGTTGCTCGTCAATGATATTGACACGGACCAGATTATTCCCGCGCGCTTCCTCAAAGTGACGGACAAACTGGGCCTGGGGGCAAATCTGTTCTCCGACTGGCGCTATCATCAGGAGGGTTCTCCGAAGTCCGATTTCGTCCTCAATCGGCCGGAGTACTCGGGTGCAGAGATACTCCTCGCAGGAGATAACTTCGGTTGCGGCTCTTCCCGCGAACATGCCGCGTGGGCATTGATCGGCAATGGCATCAGAGCCGTGATCAGCACTTCGTTCGCCGATATCTTCAAAGGCAACGCCCTGAAGAATGGCATTCTTCCGGTCGTTGTGAGCGCTGTGGTCCATCAGGAACTGTGCGCCCTGGCGGGCGACAGTTCCCCGTTTGAACTCACGATCGATCTTCAATCGCAGACGGTCCGCGTGCCTGATGGGAGCGAGAAGAAGTTCCCGATCGATGGATTCGCCAAGACGTGTCTCTTGGAGGGGACCGACGAACTCGGATTCTTGCTGAAGTTCGAGAAGCAGATTGCGAAGTACGAACAAGAGCACTCGTAGAAGGGAAGGCTGATACCGTGAAAGTGCAAATTTACGATACGACTCTGAGAGACGGAACACAGCGCGAAGGAATCTCCCTGTCGTGCGATGACAAACTCAAGATCGCCCAAAGGCTGGACGATTTTGGCGTCGATTATATCGAGGGGGGGTGGCCGGGGTCGAATCCAAAGGATGTCGATTTCTTCCGGCGCGTACAACAGTTGTCGCTGAAACACGCCGTCGTCGCCGCTTTTGGCTCGACGTGTCGCGTCGGCGGCGAGCCGTCTACGGACGCAAATATTCTCGCACTGCTCGACGCCCAAACTGCGGTCTGCACTGTCGTGGGCAAGACCTCTTTGCTGCACGTTTCAGATGTGCTCCAAACGACTCCGGACGAAAATCTGAGAATCATCAGAGAGAGTATCAGGTATCTCCGGTCAAAGGACCGGCGTGTGATCTATGATGCCGAGCACTTCTTCGATGGGTACAAGCTCGATGGCGCATATTCCATTGCGACGATTCGAGCTGCCGTGGAAGGGGGCGCCGAGATGGTGGTCCTGTGCGATACAAATGGCGGAACCATGCCTTGGGAAATTGCCTCGATTGTCCGTACCGTGAATGAGCAGAGTCTCGGGCCGCTTGGCATCCACACACACAACGACGGCGAATGTGCGGTCGCGAATTCGCTTGCAGCGATCAGGGAGGGATGCGTCCACGTTCAGGGGACGATCAACGGCTACGGCGAACGGTGTGGCAACGCAAATCTCGTTTCGGTGATCGCGAATCTCGAATTGAAGTCCGCAACCCGGTGTCTTCCGGCCGATCATCTCAGGAAACTTACCGAGTTGTCTCACTTCGTTGCAGAGGTGACCAACCTTGCGCCGGATGAGCATCTTGCCTACGTCGGCAAGTCAGCATTCGCCCACAAAGGGGGCATCCACGTCGCTGCGATCAGAAGAAACGAACAATCGTATCAGCATATCGATCCTTCCCTGGTTGGGAACCAGTTGCGGGTTGTCGTCTCCGAGCTTTCGGGACGAGGGAATCTCTTGAGCAAAGCCAAGGAGTTTGGGCTTGACATCAATGCGGGGCCCGGGGTGGCGGAAGTGTTGAACGAAATAAAGGTGCTCGAATCGAGGGGATTTTCTTTCGAAGCAGCAGAGGCCTCGGTCGCTCTCATGATGAAGCGTCAGCAGCCGGGTTATACTCCTCCCTTCGAATTGATCGATTTTGCTGTGAACGTTGAGCATCGGAAGGGGCGGGGATTGTTCGCCGAAGCTTCTGTGAAAGTGAAAGTGCAAGGCGAAGTGGTACATACGGTTGCGGAAGGTAATGGCCCGGTGAACGCGCTTGACGCCGCGTTGCGAAAAGCTCTTTCTCCGATCTACGCATCGATAAATGGTTTTCAGTTGGCTGACTACAAAGTCCGGATCCTCGACGGTGGTCTGGGCACCGCTGCTATAACGCGAGTTCTCATCGACACTCAGAATGGCACGGTTCGGTGGAGTACAGTCGGGGCCAGCGCAAATATCATTGAGGCGAGCTGGCGCGCTTTGGCAGACAGCGTGGAGTACGGTCTGTCGATGGCGCAGTGATCCATATCGTAATCAGGGAGTTTCCGTGAAAGCACATATTGTTACACTGCCAGGAGACGGCATCGGCCCGGAAGTGACATCTGCGGGCGTGCGCGTGCTGGAAAAAGTCGCATCGCTGAACGGACATGTGTTTTCGTTCGAGGAGCACTTGCTCGGAGGGTGCTCGATCGAGAAACATGGCACTGCATTGACTGACGCAACACTGCAAGCGTGCAAATCCTCCGATGCAGTGCTGCTCGGTGCCGTGGGCGGTCCTCAATGGGACGATCCGACTGCACCGGTGCGCCCTGAGCAGGGACTGCTTGCGATCCGCAAAGGATTGGGTTTGTTCGCAAATCTCCGTCCCGTCCGATCGCATCCGGCACTCCTGGATTCTTCACCCGTGAAGGCCGACAGGCTCAATGGGGTTGATCTCCTGGTGGTGCGGGAGCTTACAGGCGGACTCTATTTCGGCGAACCAAAAGGACGTTACGAGGAACAAGGGCGTGTCCGCGCTGTTGATACGATGGAGTATCACGACTACGAGATCGACCGGATTCTTAAGCTTGCTTTCCGTCTTGCAGCATACCGCAAAAAGAAAGTAACTTCGGTGGACAAAGCGAATGTCCTGGAGACCTCAAGACTGTGGCGCCAGATAGCCACGGAACTTGGAAAAAAGAACCCTGAGGTCACGCTCGAGCACATGCTCGTGGATACCGCCTCGATGCGATTGATCACTTCGCCGGCGACATTTGACGTCCTTGTAACGGAAAACACATTTGGTGATATACTCACCGATGAGGCATCAGTGCTTGCCGGTTCGATGGGGCTTCTCCCGTCAGCATCACTCGGTGAAGATGGCCCCGGGCTCTTCGAGCCCATTCATGGTTCCGCGCCGGACATAGCCGGTAAGGGAATCGCGAATCCGCTGGGAAGCATTCTCAGCGTAGCCATGCTGCTCAGGTACGGGTTGCACCTCGAACAGGAAGCCTCAGCAGTTGAAACGGCGGTGGACAAAGCAATCTCGGATGGTTTGAGGACGACGGACCTGGGTGGAAGACTCTCAACTGGCGAGATGGCTCAGGCTGTGATAGATCGCCTCACGTAGAAAAAGGAATCAGCGGCCAGAAGCGCCGCATGCAGGAACCATGTGAAAACATCCATTTCCAATCAGGAGAACCTATACCAATGGCACGAATGAATTTTGGCGGAGTCGTCGAGGAAGTTGTGACACGCGAGGAATTCCCCCTCTCACTTGCTCAGGAGAAGTTGAAAAACGAAGTTGTCGCCATCATTGGCTATGGCCCGCAGGGTCATGGTCAATCGCTGAACATGCGCGACAACGGTATCCCTGTCATCGTCGGACAGCGAAAAGGAGGCAAGGGATGGGACGAGGCTGTGCGGGATGGCTGGGTTGAAGGAAAGGATCTCTTCTCGAATATCGAAGACGTCATCGACAAGGCCACGGTGGTTCAGTACCTCCTTTCCGATGCCGGGCAAAAGGAACAATGGCCTCTCGTCAAGAAGCATCTCAAGCCTGGACAAGCGTTGTTCTTCTCGCACGGGTTTTCGATTGTGTTCAAGGACCAGACCGGAGTAATCCCACCGCCTGATGTCGATGTCATTCTTGTCGCTCCAAAAGGATCAGGGCGCACCGTCCGGACGAACTTCCTCGCAGGGAGCGGCATCAACGCGAGCTTTGCCGTTTTTCAGGACGCAACAGGACGGGCGAAGGAACGAGTCCTCGCCCTCGGAATCGCGATTGGTTCCGGATATTTGTTCCCGACGACATTCGAGCGGGAGGTCTACAGCGATCTCACGGGCGAACGGGGTGTCCTGATGGGAGCGATTGCCGGACTCATGAAGGCGCAATACGATACGCTGCGCGCAATGGGCCATTCGCCCAGCGAAGCTTTCAATGAGACGGTGGAGGAGGCCACGCAGAGTCTTTATCCGCTGGTGGGAAATCATGGAATGGATTGGATGTTCGGCGCCTGCAGCACGACTGCACAACGCGGAGCGCTGGATTGGTCCAAACGCTTCGAGGCTGCGACGAAACCGTTGTTCGAACTGCTCTACAGGGATGTGCAGCAGGGGGTGGAAACCAAGCGAGTGCTCGATACGTGCGGCGCACGTGATTATCGCGACAAACTGCAGAAAGAACTCGACGAGTGGAAGAACTCAGAAATGTGGCAGGCCGGGGCGATGGTGAGATCGTTGAGGCCTGAGAACAGCGCAAAAAAATAGACGGGCTTCGTTCGAGGGACATTCAATTCCAAATACGAAAGCCCGTGCTTCTGTAGCGATGAAGCGTCCTGTGGGCGTGCTGAACTAATTTCGATTTAAGAACAGTAACTGAGGATAATGGACAGAGTATGATTATTGTCATGAAGGCCGGCGCGACCCGGCAGCAAACCGATCACGTATTCGAAAAGGTCAAAGCACTAGGCTATCAGGTTCATCCCATATTCGGCGAGCAGCGCACTGTCATCGCGTGTGTCGGCGATGAGCGTGGCAAATCGAGGCTGCAGGCGCTCGATTCGCTGGACGGGGTCGAGAGCGTTGTCCCGATTCTGAAGCCATTCAAACTTGCGGGGCGGGAATGGAAAGAAGCCCGGAGTCAGGTCGTATTGAAGCCGAAGCAAGGGACCGAGCCGACCGTAATCGGAAACGACCACTTTGTTGTGATGGCCGGGCCCTGCTCCGTTGAAAGCCGGGAGCAGATTTTCCTCTCTGCGAAACAAGTCAAAGCCGGCGGAGCAAAAATCCTCCGCGGCGGTGCGTTCAAGCCGCGGACTTCTCCGTACAGTTTTCAGGGTCTCGAGGAGGAAGGATTGAAATTACTTGCCGAGGCGGGCGAGAAGGAGGGGCTCCACGTGATTACGGAAGTGATCGCGCCTGGTGATGTATCGTTGGTCGCTGACTATGCCGACATACTCCAGATCGGTGCCCGCAACATGCAGAATTTCGCTCTCCTCAAAGAAGTTGGCAAGGCCAGGAAGCCGGTGATGCTCAAACGCGGCATGTCGAGCACGTTGAAGGAACTCCTCATGTCTGCAGAGTATATCCTTTCGCAAGGCAATTACGAGGTGATACTCTGCGAGAGAGGGATTCGTACTTTTGAAGACTACACCCGCAATACATGCGATCTTTCTGCTGTCCCGGCCCTGAAAGAGATGAGCCACCTGCCGGTCATCGTCGATCCGAGCCACGGCACCGGGGTGCGCAGTCTGGTCACGCCTCTCGCAAAAGCCGCTGTCGCAGTCGGCGCAGACGGGCTCATCGTCGAGGTCCATCCCAATCCTGAAGAGGCTTTTTCGGATGGCGCTCAGTCTCTCCTGCCGGGCCAATTTCTGGAAATGATGGTGTGGGTAAGGAAACTGGTCGAGCTCGAAGGGAGACGACTCTAAAGACTATTCGGGCCTCATCGTGATATCCGCGAAAAAGCGGAGCTGAGAATTGCGTTTCTCTCCATTCTGCCGTAGTTTCGTAGTGCAACCGCAGAGCCATGCAAAATCAGCGCTCCGATCGCTCTCGGTTACTTCCCCACAGGCATTTTTCCTTGAATAACGTCTGGGATTTCCACGGTGAAATTGGAGATATCGTTATGATCGTTGCTGATCTGAACAAGATTGATGGACGCACCTATCCGGCCCGGCGCCGGACGCAGAATCTGGTCGGCGGTGCATCGCCGGTCCAGGCGAAAATGTTCAGCATGGGATACGTGACGCTGCAACCGAAAGGGGGACAGGTCCCATGGCATAACCAGGAACAGGAAGAAGTCTACTTCATCGTAAATGGAACCGCCGAGATGTGCCTCGGTGAAGAGCGACAGATATTGAATGCGGGGCAGGCTGTGTATATCCCCAGCGGAGTATTCCACCAATTGACGAACATGGGAGACACGCCCCTCCACATGATGTATTGCTACGGTCCGGCCGGCGATGTTGCACACTGGAGGCAGGAGCTCGATGGGACACTCCCGAAGGCGGGGGTCGAGGCGCCGCCGCTCCCTCCGGGGGCGTGTCCGCAATGCACGGACAAACCTTGACAAACAAAGTTCGCAGTTTCTGACAACTTGTCTGGAGTTTAATGATAATGGAAAATCCACGGATTCATACCGTCGGCATCATCATGAATGGCGTCACTGGTCGTATGGGTACCCGCCAGCATCTGGTACGGTCCATACTTGCCATCCGGGATCAAGGTGGTGTGAAGACAAAGTCAGGTGATGTGATCATGCCTGATCCTATTCTCGTTGGACGAAACGAAGAGAAACTTAAAGCGATGGCGGAGAAGTACGGCCTGAAACGGTATTCGACCGATCTCGATGCCTGCCTCGCCGATTCTTCCAATGCTATTTATTTCGACGCACAGACCACCAACCAGCGCAGCGCGGCGGTCAGCAAAGCGATCAAAGCACGGAAATCACTCTATTGCGAGAAGCCGATTACATCGAGTTTTGACGAGGCGATGGCGCTTACGAGAGCGGCAGCGGCGGCCGGTTTGAAGAATGGGATCGTCCAGGACAAATTGTGGCTGCCAGGATTGCTGAAACTGAAATACCTGATCGATACCGGCTTCTTTGGAAAGATTCTCTCCGTGCGGGGGGAATTCGGGTACTGGGTGTTCGATGGTAAGTCACAGCCCTGTCAGCGGCCCTCCTGGAACTACCGGAAGGAAGACGGGGGCGGAATCATCACCGATATGCTCTGTCACTGGAGATATGTAATCGACAATCTTTTCGGAAGCGTCTCCTCGATCTCGTGTCTTGGCGCGACCCACATGGACACCCGGCTCGACGAGGAGAGTAAGGAGTATCGATGCACGGCAGACGATTCTGCATATGCCACGATTCTCTGTGCCAACGGGGTTGTCTGCAACTTCAATTCTTCCTGGTCCGTGCGCGTCCGGCGCGATGATCTCCTCACGCTCCAGGTTGATGGGACAAACGGATCAGCCGTTGCCGGCCTGCACAAGTGCGTGGCTATGAGTGCCGCCGAGACTCCGACATTCGTCTGGAACCCGGACATAGAAAATCCTGTCGATTACTTCGCCGGTTGGAAGGATGTGGCAGCTCCGCAGCCGTTTGACAATGCGTTCAAGATGCAATGGGAGTTGTTTCTGAAGCACGTTGTGAACAACGAGCCATTCCCGTGGACATTTCTTGAAGGGGCGAAAGGAATTCAACTCGCTGAGCTGGCGCTGAAGAGCTGGTCAGAGCGCAAGTGGGTGGACGTGCCGGATCTGAAGGTCTAGCAGCGGCTCGGGAAGAGGCATCCGCAAAGGGCGGAACGAAACAAGAGAATACTGGTCTTCATCCACCACCTCAGCCCTCCCGGCTCGTCGGTTCGTAGATATACCGGATCCATTGTGCGAAGAATTCCAGCCCATGGCTTCGCCATCTGTTGACCGGGTTGTTGATGTCGAGGTTGGCAGGCAGCGGTACATCTGACCTTCCCAGAGCAGCATCTCTCCGATATTCCTCCACCAGGCGTTGTGCTTCATACTCCGGGTGTCCCAGGTGCATCAGGTATCGCCGGTCGGAGCTTTCGAAAATCGTATACCCGCCGTTGTTCGAATGAGCCAGCAGGTTGATCCTGCCCTTCGATCGCTCGCGTTCAAGTACGGAATCGGACATACCCGAGTGCCGGCTTTGCACGCACCAGAACATGTCATCCAACTCGCCAGTGATGGGATGTGACCGATCGAGGTTGCGGGTTTCATACACCCCGAAGAGCTTTTCCCTGAACATTTCCTTTTCGATTCCGACCATCTTGGCCAGGGCCATGCCTCCCCAGCAGATACCGAACGTGGAGGTGATGTTCTGACGCGCGAACGTCAGTATGGTCGTGATCTCATCCCAATAGCTCACATCCTCATACTCCATTTCCTCGACCGGAGCGCCGGTCACGACAAGGCCGTCAAGCGGCGCTTTCGCGATCGCATTTTCGAAATAATCGTAGTACTGGTCAAGATGATCAATGTCAGTGCTCTTGTATGCGTGTGAGTGGAGACGGATCCAAACAGGCTCTATCTGGATGATCGTACGGCTCAGAGGGAAGAGAAGATAGGGTTCGTATGTTTCTCCCTTCGGCATGATATTGAGGATGCCGACGCGGAGAGGACGGATGTCGGCCCGGTTTGCTTCCTGTTCGGAAATGCACAAGACGCCGCGCTGTTCCAGTTCGCTGCGATGCCGATGTTCGTTTGAAAGCACTACGCTCATCGAGTCTCCTCAGGGTTCCCTAGTTCATCGAATGTGAAACGTGGACGATATCATTGAACAGGCCTGATGCCGTCAGCTGTGCTCCGGCGCCGCCGCCTCGCACCACCAGCGGCTGCCGGTAGAGAATGCGGGTCGTCAGAGATACAATGTTGTCATTGCCGGAAAGATGATAGAAGGGATGGTCTGAACCGATCTCTTCAACTCCAACGCGCGCGCGGCCGCCTTCAAATCGCGCGATAAACACCAGTTTGCGGCCGAGATTTTGCGCGGCCGCTTTCTGCTTTTCCAGAATGGCATCGGCTTTGCGAAGCGCTGCGGGAAGATCGGTTCCGTTGAACACTTCCTGCGGCAGGTATGGCTCCATGGTGATGTCGTCCATTTCCATGGCATAGCCTGATTCCCGGACGAGGATCAGGAGCTTGCGCGCGACATCGATGCCTCCGAGATCTGTCCTGGGATCGGGTTCTGTGTAGCCCCGCTTCTGTGCGTCTTGCACAGCGTCGCTGAACGATCTCCCGGCGTTGAGGCAGCTGAAGATGTAGCTCAATGTCCCCGAGAGAACCGCCTCGATGCGCTCGATTGAGTCGCCGGTCTGAATGATGCTCTTGATCGACTCCACGATCGGCAAAGCTGCACCCACGTTTGTGCTGTAGCGAAACTCCGCGCCGTGCCTCGATGAAGTGGAACGGAGCTGCCGGTAGAATTCATTCGAAAGCGTGTTTGCGACTTTGCTCGAAGTGATCACGGAGACGCTGGATTGCAGGAGGTCGAGGTACTGCCTGACGGCTGGTTCACCCCCCGTGCAGTCGATGACGATCGAGTTGGCAGCGTTCAGGGTCCGCACTTTTGCCGTGAACTCGGAGAGGGATGATGCCAGGGCGCTGGAGGACAGGAGCGTGCGCCAGTGACAGAGATCGATTCCGTTTTCGTTAAAGAGCATCTGCCGGCTGTTTGCGATGCCCACGAGCCGGAAGCGTGTCCGAAGTGAAGTGCGGGCAAAGTCCTCTTGGTCTTTGAGCAGCTCGAGCAACGCGCTGCCGACAAGGCCGGGACCGAGGAGAAAAAGATTCAGGGTCTTCTGCCGGGAGAGGAAGAGATGATCGTGGAGCGCATTCATCGCTTTTTGAAGATCGCTCTGCTTCAGGACGAGCGTCAGGTTTCGATCCGAAGAACCATGAGCAATCGCGCGCAGCGTAATGCCGTTGCGGCCGAGCGCATCGAAGATCTTGCCCGTGACGCCGGGGATGTTTTGCACCCGGTCTCCGACGATTGCTATGATGGAGCAATCGTTTTCGACGGTGATCGCAGAAATCTGCCCATGGTGCACTTCGACGCGAAATTCGAGCTCAACGACTTCCCTGGCCGTTCGTATGTGCTCGGATGTAATAGCGAGGCAAATGCTGTGCTCTGAAGAAGACTGCGTCACCATCGTCACTTCGATCTCTTTCCTTGCGAGAGCTGCGAAGATTCTGGAAGCGATGCCGATTGTTCGCATGATGCCCTCACCTGTCACCTTCAACAGGCTGACCCGATCCATGCAGGCGATCCCCTTCACGGGGCTTTCAGTCTCGGCAGAGGGGCGCTCACAGATCAGAGTTCCCTTGAAGGAGGGGTTGAAGGAGTTACGGATCCGGATGGGAATCCTCTTGTGGAGAGCGGGAAGCATCGTCGGCGGATGAATCACCTTCGCTCCGAAATGAGAGAGCTCAAGCGCTTCCTCAAACGTGAGGGATTCGAGGGAATACGCTTCAGAAACTCTCCGCGGGTCAGCGGTCAATACTCCGTCGACATCTGTCCAGATTTCGATTTCTTCCGCATCCAGCGCCGCCCCGATGATGGAAGCTGTATAGTCCGAGCCTCCGCGCCCGAGCGTTGTCGTCTCGTTTTCGGGGCCGCGGGCTATGAACCCGGTGATGACCTGAATATCTGTTCTGCTCTTGAAATGATTCAGGAGATTCCAGTTTGTGAGGTCGAAGTTGACCTGGGCGGCTCCGTAGTTCAGGTCGGTTTGGATCAGCGTTCTGCTGTCGACATAGTTGGCAGGTACTCCTCGTTGCACGAGAGCCTCTGCTATGATGACGCACGAAAGCTGCTCGCCGTAGCTCATCACGAAATCAAGCGTCCGATTCGTAATTTCACCAAGGATCCAGATCCCGTGGATGAATTCCGACAATTCCTGAAATGATTGGGTGATAAATCGATGGGCACGAAGGTCAGCCTGAGTCCCAAGCAGATCATTCACGACCCTCCTGTGGCGTTCTTGCAAGGCCGAGAGCAGCTCTTCGTAGCTTTTGTCTCCCCGGTATGCCCGCTGCCCCGCCTCGATGAGCCGATTTGTTACCCCGTGCAGGGCAGATGCGACGATGGCCAGCTGTCCATGAGCCTTCTGGGATCCGATCACAATGTCGATCACCGCCTTAATTCGCTCCGAATCTGCTACGGAAGACCCGCCAAACTTCAATACTCTCATTACATCTCCTCGAAATCGTCTGCTGTGGGAGGAAACTGTCAGCGCATCCATAAAACGAAAAAGCCTCTCAGGGAAATGATATCCTGAAGAGGCTCTGAACAAGCTTCTTCTCTTATCTTTCCCACACTCGATTGCTCGAGAGGGCAGGATGAAGCACCAGCATCCCCTACAGCGGGACCGGTTGCTAAGGCGTCAACGGGCCTGTTCCCTCAGCCTTTCTGAATAAGAGGCGTATGTAAACTACTCTGAATCCGGGCTAACACCCTCCAAAATCTTCGCGGACGGAAGGCACTCCCGCATTTAATATACCACGAAGGGGGCGAGATGTCAAGAAAATATGACCAAGATGTAAGTCGATATTCATTTCGACTTCCCGTATATCCAAATCTGCTGTCAACGGCTAGTCCTGCGTATTCTCAATGCAATTCGCCGAGGCCCCTGCCCATTTCAACGAGGAGCGCATCCGAGCCTTTGTCTCCGGCTCCGATGACACCGTAAATCGAGTTTGAACCGAGGACAAATTCTATGAGTCCGGTGTGCGGGTCGCGAACAAGATACCTGCTGCCTTGGCTCTTTGATACGCCATCTTTCGGCAGGGACGCGAAATACGTTTCGGCCGTCTTGCGTGCCTCTTCGGCCGATCCCATCCTGATGATGAAGGCCTTGAACGGGACATCTTCGATGTAACTGGCCGTGTAGACATTGTTGAAGAAGCTATAGCCAAGGAAGTTCTTTGATATGAATTGTTCGGTATTGGCTTGTTTGCCCTTCTGTGGAAATGCTGCAAGCAGGTCAGGCCATGAACTCGGCCTGTTGAGACCACGCGCCAAGGTTTTCCCAATTGCCATCAAGCCAACCTGAGCCTCCTGGGCCGACTGAACCGTCGAGATCTTCGCGTAGTATTCGCCGCAGAGGAAATTCAGAGTACCTTTCTCTGTGTATCCTTGCGTCCCAAGGTTGATGAAATGGTAGTCGGGATAACGCTCTTGCGAGTACATTCCGAAAGCATCGACTGCCGTCTTGTGCCTGTAAAGCTCGACTTTAATCTCGATGTCGGATGAGCGCTGATAGCGGGCGATGCGGAGGTCGACGAAATTGTACTCGAGGAACAAATCTGCTGCCCCGTCGATCACATCCCAGAGATTATTCGGTGTGTAGACGGTTTCTTCGACCGTCAGCTTCCAGCCGGCAATCGGCGGAAAAGTCGAGGCCGTGTTCTGAGCCGGCGATTCAAGCACAAGCAGCAAGAGTGCCGCGGCAAGTGCTGCAGTATTCTTCTTCATTCAGTTCCCTACGCTAGAAATTCCTCTGGCACGTTGACGAGGCGCGAGACGTCAGCGACCTTGTCGGCTACATTGAACCCCTTTGTGCACACTGCCGTGCAATGGCCGCAATCGCTGCATGGATTTCCGGAGACGTTGAGCCCCTTGAGCAGAACCTGCGCCATTTCGGGTTGCTTGTATCCATAAGTATACATGTACGCGCGCATGATGTCGGGTATCGGCAATCCCTTCGGGCAATTCGGTACGCAATGCTCGCATCCCTGGCAGTACAAGCCGCTTTCGGACTTGCCGAGCGCGAGGCTGGCTTTTTCTTCGTCGGTCATCGCAAGATCGGTGTTGATGCTGGCATTGGTGGCGAGCTGCTCAAAATTCGTGTTGCCCGGTATCGCTGTGGTGATATTCTCGTCCTGAAGCACGAACTTTAGCGCCGCTTTGCAGTTGATAGGCTTGGTCCGTTCTTTGTCATGGAATCCGCCTGCCATGGTCTTCATCGCAACGATTCCGACTCCTGCTTTCGCTGCTTTTGCTATTGCCTCTTTGACTTGTCCATAGTGATCCTGCTTGAAATTAACAGATGTCAAAACCACCTCGTAGATGCCGGCCTCGATTGCGGCCTGGATGACTTCCGGTTCATTCCTGTGTGTCGACAGGCCTACATGCTTTGCTTTTCCTGACTTCTTGGCTTCCTGCAAGGCTTCAATCATTGCCGGGAAAAAGACACCTTCCCTGGTTGAGATCTCGTGTACATAGAGAACATCAACGTAATCGAGCTTAAGCCTCTTCAAACTGATATCAAACCGGTCAAGAAACGCTTTCGCAGTAGAGCCGGCTTTCAGGATTCCCGTCTTGTTGTCCTTTTCCTCGGGCTGGACTTTCGTAGCGAGAATATAGGAATCTCTCTTTTGATCTTTCAGTACTTCCCCAAGCATCTCCTCATTACGGCCCCTTTGATACCCGTGCGCGGTATCAAAGAGGACGATACCGGCCTCCATCGCGGTTTTGACGAGCGCCGGATTGTCGGCGCGCATCACGCCGAAACTGACAATCGGGACCTCGATTCCTGTCTTTCCGAGTTTCCGGGTGATGAGCTTCGTTCGCCGCACTGATGGCTCAGCGTTGGCAGTTGCCGTCTGCCCAAGAGCGGACGACGCAAGGATCGCCCCGGAAGATCCGAGAAGTGATGACTTGAGGAATTGCCGTCTGTCGTACCCGTTCATAGCATTGGTCCTTTGACAATGGAGGAGGGAATCGGTGCGATGGTTCGAGAAGATTGTAGCTAAAATGTCGCAAAGATTCCACTGGCAAAACGCGGTATCGTCAGCGATGGGTTCTCCTTGTCTTTCGGACATTGGTTTAGTATTTTGGGTCGGACATACTTTGCGCCGGCCGGCTTATGATTCACTCCGGCCTCTTCCACCAATTCTGATGGTCCCAATGAAAACAACAATACCCGTTGTCCTCATTACCGGCGCAAGCCGCGGGTTGGGGCGGGGAATTGCCGTCGAGGCTGCAAAACGGGGCTATTCTGTGGCAGTGAATTTTGCACGAGATCGCAAATCTGCTCTGCAGACCGTATCACAATGCACGGCAAACCGGTTGTCGAAGGAACAGCAGTTCCTGGCCGTCCAGGCAGACATCAGCGAATCGTCGCAGGTGAAAAAACTCGTGAAGAAGGTCCTTTCGGAAATGGGTAGAATCGATGCCCTCGTCAATAATGCAGGAGTCGCCCCGAAGGAAAGAAAAGACCTGACCGAGATGACCGAAGAATCATTTGACGAAGTGCTAAGGGTTAACCTGCAAGGGCCATTTTTCCTTACTCAGCGCGTGGCCAACTACTGGCTCAAGGAAACTCCATCCCCACTGCTCCCTGGAGGCTTCAAGGTTGTGTTCGTTTCATCGATCTCGGCTGATGCAGTGTCGTTGAACCGCGGTGAATACTGCATCTCGAAAGCCGGCCTCGCAATGGTCAACAAGCTGTGGGCGTTACGCCTGGCTGATCATGGTGTGCAGGTGTATGAACTCCGGCCGGGTGTTATGTTGACCGACATGACCAGTGGTGTCAAAGAGAAGTATGACAAGCTGCTCGCTGAGGGACTGGTACCATTGAAGCGGTGGGGGACGGCTGAGGACGTGGGCCAGGCAGCTGGAGCGCTCCTCTCGGGCCAATTTCCGTTTTCCACCGGCGAAGTGATCTACGTCGACGGCGGCCTTCACATCCAACGATTGTGACCGACTATGCTCCGTATCGATCATCCTGTTCAATTGAAATCCCTCATTCCGGTTGTCGAACGCATGTTCGAGTTGTCCGGAAAGAAGATCTCCAACATCCAGAAGGCATGGAATCCGGGGAAAGGATCACCAGTTTTCACTGTTGACGGCAAATACACCTCCAGGGGCTGGACAGAGTGGACGCAGGGATTCCAGTTCGGGTCAGCTGTTCTTCAGTACGACTTCTCTGGTGAGAAGGACTTCCTGGCAATCGGCAGAGAAGGCACGCTGCGCGAAATGCCCCGTCATGTGAGCCATGTCGGTGTTCATGATCATGGGTTTAACACGATGAGCACGTGCGGCAATCTTCTACGCTTGATGCGTGAGAAGAAGTTGCCGGCCGACCAATGGGAAACGAATTTCTACGAGCTGGCCATCAAGGTCAGCGGAGCAGTGCAGGCGGCCCGCTGGACTTCGATTGGTGAACAGCAGGGATACATTTATTCGTTTAATGGTCCGCATTCACTGTTTGCCGACACGATTCGTTCTCTCCGGGTTCTCGCTGTGGCTCATCAGCTCGGCCACGTACTCATGGGAGAGAAGGATCGTAGAATTGATCTGCTGGAAAGGTTGCTCCAGCATGCCGAAACGACAGCGCGATATAATGTTTATTTCGGGGAAGGGCGCGACGCATACGATGTGAGCGGGAGGGTGGCACACGAATCGATCTTCAATACCAACGATGGGTCCTACAGGTGTGCGAGCACGCAACAGGGCTACTCTCCGTTGTCGACCTGGACTCGCGGACTCGCCTGGATCCTCCTGGGCTATGCCGAGGAGCTCGAGTTCCTTTCTGCTTTGCCGCAGGATGCATTAAGTCCTTTCGGCGGAAGCGAGAGAATCCTGGGTGCCTTCCGGACGGTGGCTCGCGCAACAGCTGATTTCTATGTCCACAACATGCCCACGGATGGAATTCCGTACTGGGATACCGGAGCCCCGGGCTTGTCAATGCTCGGGAATTACCTCGACCGCCCGGCAGAGCCATTCAATGACTTCGAGCCGGTCGACAGCTCGGCGGCATCGATCTCCGCACAGGGTCTGGTGCGCCTTGGCAATTTTCTCCTGAACAACGGCGACAAGGTCAACGGGGAGAAATATCTCCAGGCAGGACTGGCGGTGGCGTGTCGGGTGTTTCAGGAGCCGTACCTTTCGCTCGATCCCAACCATCAGGGGCTGATACTGCATTCAGTGTACCACAGGCCGAACGGTTGGGACCACGTACCCGCCGGCAAGAAAATCCCTTGCGGTGAGTCTACGATGTGGGGAGACTACCACGCTCGCGAGCTCGGAATTCTCATCCTCCGGATGGCGAAGAGTGAACCTTACTACACATTCTATCTGAAGTAGCCTATGAAACGCTCAGACATACTTGCCCGAATAATCGAATCCGGTGTCGTTGCTGTCATCCGGATGAAAGACACGAACCGGCTTCTTAAGGTCATCGAAGCTGTACGACAGGGGGGAGTCAAGAACATCGAAATTACGATGACAGTACCGGGAGCTGTGGAAATCATCCGACGTCTGGCGACAGCCGTTCCACCCGATGTGCTCATCGGTGCCGGAACTGTGGTTGACGAGACGACGGCGAATCAGGTGATTGATGCTGGAGCGGCGTTTGTCGTTGGCCCGGTGTTGAACCTTGGCGTCGTGTCTCTCTGCGGGAAGCGGGACATTCCGGTCATGCCCGGCTGCTATACTCCGACCGAGATACTGACTGCATGGAATGCCGGCGCTGACATCATCAAGGTATTCCCTGCAACTTCACTGGGACCCAAGTATTTCAAGGATCTTCGTGGTCCCTTCCCGGATATTCGCCTGATGCCGACCGGTGGAGTGACAATCGATAATGTTGGTGAGTGGATCGCGGCGGGGGCGTGCGCAGTGGGTGTCGGAAGTGATCTGCTCGACAAGAAAGCCATCGATGAAGAGCGCTATGAAGTGCTGACGGAACGCGCCAATCGGATGGTCCAGAATTTCCTCGCCGCCAAGAAGAAGTGAACTTGAGCCAACTTATTCCCCGTCCCGTTAGGGACGAAATGTCTGAAGAATTAAGGATGCAGTTATCTCATCGAGCTCCGTCAGGAGCGCGCAATCACTTCTGAAGTTTTTTCAGCACAACTCCATACGATGCTTTGAATGTCGCGCCCGGTTTCAATACGATCAGACCCATTCTGTTGTTGAATGAGTTCGGTGCACACGTCCAGGGTTCAATGGCCACCGACGAGCCCGAATCCGGCCGGTGGAGAATCAAATACCTGTAGCGCCCCGCCCCCGAATCCTGCCATACCTGCAGTTCGAGTCCCAGCTTCCGATCAATGAGCTTTGTCGTCACCTTCTGCCGTTTCTTTCCAAAGTCAAACACCGGGTCGAGTGTCTTCTTGTTCAGCGGGATAACACTTCGTTTTGTAATCGGTTTGCGCATGGCACCCGTCGGCACTTTCGAAGGAGTGACCTCAACCACGGAATGTGCCGGCAGCGATAGCAGAAGTTTTCTGACAGGCCCCGCGGTTTTGAAATATGGGTGCCAGCCGTCTCCGACAGGGATCGGCTTGGAATCCGTGTTCCGGATCTCTGTCGTACAGGAGAACGAGCCCGCTTTGAGCGTGTATGTCAATCGGACCTCGAACGCGAAGGGATATCCCTTGGTTCTGCCGTTGTGCTTTGATCGAAGCACCAATGATGCAGAGTTATCGCCCACCCTCGTTTTGTGCAATTGATACGGCTTGTCGAAGAAGAACCCGTGAATGGCAAAGTTGCGCTTCGAGTTAGCCTCAAGCTTGTGTGTTCTCTCTGCAAACGCGTACGTCGCGTCGGGGATCCGGCCCGGGAAGGGAATGAGCTTGACCCCTGCGAAGTGCTTGTTTTCAAGCATCGCTTTGTACGATTTGGGATACTCCAGGATGGAGAAGAGCCTCCCTCTGCAACGAAGGACCAGCTCACGCACGGTCGCTCCCAGACTGGGAAGAATCGAAACGGACTCTCCCGTCTCGAAATTTACGAGCTTGATGGAACGCGCTTGACTGTTCCTGGAGGTGAGCGGTGTACGCGCCGCTTTTTTGATCGTGCGTGCATCAGCCATGAGAAGTCCCTGCGTCAGGTTGTGAGAGGATTCGGTAATCTTCAGGTCGATTCATATTCCAGAATAGCTGTGGAGTGAAGAACGGGAGATCGGGCGTAATTGGGATTTCTACATGCTCGATATTCTTGAGTGTTTTGAAGACGGAGTACTTGCCTTGTTCGATGTCTCGATCGATTTCGGGAAAACTCGACGCGTCATAAACTCCGCAAAGAGGTTGGAGGACCCCGTCGAATGTCGCGATAACTGTCAAATCCGGCGCCTTGGCTCGGAGGAGGAATTCAATGAGATCGGCAGGGATGAATGGTGTGTCGCAGGACAGGACAAAGGCAGCCCGCGGCTTGGAGCGGTGTAACGCCGCATGAATACCGCCAAGCGGACCGCAACCCTCAAAGAGATCCGGCACAATCTCGCATTTCAGAAACCCGTACTTGTCCTGGCTGCCGCCAACGATTACAGTTTCAGCAAACACCTTCGCAAGCGTCTCAGCTGCATACTGGATCATCGGACGGCCTTTGACGGGCAATAACGCTTTCTCCGTACCCATGCGCGTGCTCTTGCCGCCGGCGAGAACCGCGCCGAGAACATCTGACCGCTTCGTCATTTGCGTTTGCGGGCCGGAAGTTCCGGTTTCACCATATCTTCAACCCAGCTCATCGCCGCCATGGCAGGCGGAAATCCGATCGTCGGAATGGCAAGGAGTGCGACGTGGTACAGCTCCTCCGCTTTGACACCGGCAGCGATAGCTTTTCGGGCGTGTGCATGAGTACTCCCCTCAATACGGGCGCCGATTGAAATGGCGAGCTTGACGAGGGCTCGTGTCTTTTCGTCAAGCGGTCCCGCCGAATGACAGGCAGATCCCATCTCTTCGTACGCTTTCGCGATGTCACGGTACTTCTTGGAGAAATCCTGGTATCGCTTAGGGGGTTTTTGCATTGTTCACTCCGGTTGTTCCAGGTCAGTTGTTCAAAGCAGAGAAGCCCTCCATTGTAAGAGAGGGCTTCAAGGTTTCGGATAAGCTACAAACGCTTCCTCTGTGATGCAAGCGCCGCTCAGCAGCCCTCTTTCTTCTTCTTTCCCGGAGTTGTCTTGGGTTGTGCTCCCGTAGGGGATTCGAGTTTCGGGAGCGTCATCGTCTGCGTGGTGGTCTGTGCAGCGCCTCCAACCTGCGGGGATCCCCCGAAGAATTTGCTCAAGAGTCTGGTCTTCTCGAACGCCGCGACTTCGGCCGGCGAAGCGTTATCGGTAAGTCGTGGAAAGAGTATTTTGTCTTTCCATTCCTCCAACCCGCCGCGCAGTATGTAGACTCCCTTGTGCCCTTCGGCCTTCAGGAGAAACCAGGCTTGTGCGGAGTGAATCCCCCCGTCAGAGTACAAGACCATCTTCTCATTCCTGCCCAGCTGGGCCTCTTTCAAGTTCGTCAGCTGCATGTTTTCCGCAGTTGGGATGTGGTACTCGCCAAACTCCTTCTCGGTACGCAGGTCGAGAAGACGATAATCGGCCTTCCCTTGAACAATCCAGCCGGCCAGTTCTTCAGAAGAGACATGATCAACTTCCTTCTGGACGATCATTGCCATCTCAGAGGCGTCGACTTTCAGCTCCGTTCCTCTGTACGGGCTTCCAGCGAATAAAGCCAGGAATCCCAGGACGAACACGAAGAGGGCAAGCTTTCTGTTCAGGGAGAGATCAGTGAAGAGGTTTTTCATGATCAGGCCCTCGCTTTCTTTGCCGCCATTTTCTTCTCAACCCACTCTGCTCCGGCAAATCCCCCCAGAGCCATCAGCACAACAAGGAACACGATCAAACCGTACGGGAGGCCGGAGATTTGTGGAAGCGTGATCTGGCCCATCGGTGTCGAGAGATAGAAGGTGCTTACCAACGGGATCGCCTCGCCGAAAACGAAAATCCCGAAAACGATTCCCAGGAGGTAGACCATCGCGTCAACTCGTCCCGTCGATGCAGCGACGCACGATGTTCCCGGACAGTATCCGCCTACAACGAACCCGACGCCGAGGATCAGACCTCCGACGATTTGAGGGACCAGGAAGGTGGGTGTCAGATAGACGAGTGAAAGATCGACGAAACCGACTACGGAAAGGTAGTAAACACCAACCATAGCGGTAATGATCGCCGTGAACATTACCTTGAAGACGGTGAGGTCGGTGAAGTAGAACTGTGCGGCAAGCTTCTTTGAGCTGCCGAATCCGGCCCGCTCGAGGAAGAAGCCGAACCCGATTCCAATGACGAATGCGACGACGAGACTGACGTCATCGCCAAATAAACCAAATTTGAAGAAGGGTGCGTTCATTGCCATTGTCTCCTTACAAAGTATGCCGTAGCATATGCGCCGGCGAATACCATCATCATGAAAGCCCAGCTGCCGACATTGAACAGGGCGCCGCCGGTCAACGCCTGGCCGCTTGTGCAGCCGCGGGCGAGCTTCGCTCCGATCCCCATCAATCCTCCACCGATGAACGCGAGCGTCAGCCGTCCGGCGCTGCTGATGTTGGGCCCTCGTTCGACCACTTTTGTTACCCGATTTGCGAGCAATCCTGAGATGAACCCGCCGACGAACACTCCGAGCACTTCGAAGACAAGCCAGTCCTTCAATGGACTTTTTGATCCGTCGCCGACGTATTCAGAATAGAATTCGTTAGCAGCCACGTGATTCGGTGCCACAGCCTGGACACCGACCGTCACGAGGGATGAGAATGCACCGGATGCCCCCAAGCCGCGTCCCATGATCACGAATGAAGCGAGCAGCACAAGCCCAAGTCCAAGCCCTGCGACGTACGGGTTCCAGTACGGCTGCGCTGTCCTTTCTGTGTGCCCCCCCGTGCGAAGCTTGGACTCACTGAGACCTATTTCGTTTGCTGTTGCCATTTGTTGGTCCTCCGATTCTCGAATCAATCCTGGAATATCAGCGTTGAAGTGGAATGAGTACTATCTTGATAGTGCCTGATGCGTGTAGTGGCTGTATTGCCCCGCATACACGATGACGAAGCGGAGCAGAAGTCCGCCAAACAAGACCATAATGGGAGCTGCCGATGTATGTTTGACTCTGGCGTTCACTGCCAGCATCTGAATGATCAAGGGGATGATGATGCCGAGTCCGATGACGCCCACCCAGAACGCTGGGGCGTACGGTCCGACGAGTATGAGCAGAACTGCTTCGGAATGAACTCCCGTCGAGCTCAGCAAGCCGCTGACGAAGCCGCCGATCACAAAGAGCTCGAGGGTCAGAAAGCCGTTGTCTGCTTTGGCGAGTAACAGTCGTTCTTCCGGGTCGCGCGCGACAAGGTGCACAAACGCGGACGCAGCCGAGAGTCCGGAAACGAGAAACACCATCCAAAGCATAGAGCTGTTCCAGAGAGGCCTTGCGGCGATCGAACTCAGGAGCACGCCGGTATACATGCCAAGGAGTGTGCCCAGGAGCATGTTGAGAGTGCCAATGCTCTTGATCAAGAATGGATGTTGGTTGATTCTGGCACTCAGGCGGTCAAACACGGGGATGATATTCTTGTATGCATCCGGAATGCGGATGAGTGTGTTCAACCAGAGAGCAGGGTACACGAGAATCAGTATCCATGCTCCCCAGGACATCGGCGACATGATCTTGAATGTGGTGTAGAGTCTCCAGACGTACAGTTTGTGTTCAAGATCGAGGAATAGCGAGAACATACCCAGGCTCAGCAGAACGAGGCTGATGTGAGGCAGGTAGAAACTTGTGAACATGTTCTTCTTGTACTGACCCTTGAGGGCAAAGTAACCGGAGATGATCATGATCCCGGCGACGAGTCCGCCGATGAACAGATACACAGGAATCTGCCATGCCCAGATCTGCAGGACGGGATCGACGAGCTCGTTGTGCCTCGTAGTTGTGAGTTCGTGCATACAGTCCTCTATGTGAGATAGTACACTTGTGGTTTTGTGCCAGCCTCAGGAATCAAAGAGTGGTACTTCCTTGAGCCGAGGAGCTTGCTCGCGGAACTGTTCGGATCTTCGAGGTCGCCGAATGTCATGCAATGAGTCGGGCAAACGGAGACGCACGCCGGATCCAAACCCTTTTCCACTCTATGGATGCAGAACGTGCACTTATCGGCATATCCATCAGGGTGGATGAACCGCGCGTCATAGGGGCAGGAGGCAAGGCAGGCCTTGCAGCCGATACACATCCCGTGTTCCACGAGGACTACACCGCCCAGGCTGTGAACGTGACTCGCTCCCGTCGGGCAGCAGTACACACAGGGGGGAGCGTCGCAATGATTGCATCGCTCGCTTCGGATTTCCATGTGGAGTGTGGGGAAGGAGCCGGTGACGTCCTGTGCGATCCAGTCACGATTGAATCCTTCTGGAACTTCGTTCTCAGTCTTACAGGCAACCACGCAATCCATGCATCCGACACATTTCACAGTATCGATGACCATTCCAAATCGCCCCATGGTTACGCCTCCGCCGGTTCGATGGTGACGAAATTGTTGTTCATTCCCGTACCTCCCATGAGCGGATCAGTCTTGTACCTGGTGATCAGTTGCGCATCACTTGCACCTTTGCGGAAGGCGTGTTTAAGTCCTTTGGACGTATGGCCGAATCCGTGGACAACATACACGCAGTCCGGCCGGATTCTCTCAGTCACCTTCACTTTCACTCTATTGCTGACGACTCCATCCTGATTCTTCAGCGTGACGTACTGGGCGTTCTGCAATCCCAGCCTTCCTGCGACGGAAGCATTGACCCATACCTCGTTCTCAGACATCATATCGGAGAGAATCCTGTTTGAATGCGTCCTGCTGAACGAATGAACGGGTGAGCGGCCGTAGAGGAGTCGGAACGATCCGGGGGGATTCGGATCGGGCTTTGTATATCTCGGGACCGGGTCGAACCCTGCCTTCTGGAGCTGCAAAGAGTAGAATTCGATCTTTCCCGAAGGAGTGGGGAATTCAATAGGCACCCCTTCTTCGAAGTAATTGGGCTGTTTCTTTCCCCTGATGATCCCTTTTTGCCTGAGCTCATCGTAATCGAGTCCGGCTGCGGTAAGGCGGTGCTTGAAATACTCCTCGATATCGTTCCAGGGGAAATAGCTGCTGAGGCCAAGTTTCCCGGCGAGCTGCTTTGCGATCCACCAGTTCGGTTTCTGATCGTGAGGCGATTCGACGACCGGTTGACGCAGGGCTGTGAACGAATCCCTGAACCACTCCACGTTGAGATCGTCGTGCCGCTCGAGGTAGACAGCTTCGGGGAGAACGACGTCCGCCCATCCGGCAATTTCACTCGGTATCACATCGACCACGACGAGAAGGTCGAGGTTCTGGATAGCCTTGATCGTCTCCTGCTCGTTTGGAAGTGCGTGAATCAGGTTGGACGCATAAACAAACCAGCCTTTAATGGGATACGGTTGGCCGGATATTGTAGCATCGCGGGTGCCGGTGGTGATTGTCTCATGCGCGAAAGGATACTTGTGATTCGGATTGTCGACTTTGTCTCTTGCCGGCTTCGGATAGGCAGGATATGGATATGCCGGAACGTCCATGCTGACGGGATAGTAGAATCCTCCTTTGCGTCCCCAGCTTCCAAGGAGTGCGTTGAGCAGTGCGATGGCTCTGCTGCGTTGTGCATCGTCGCCGTACCAGGTGACGTGCCTTCCCGGATGGACGAGCGTTGCCGGCTTGTATCGCGCCATCTCGCGGGCGGTAGCGCGTATGACTTCTGGTTCAATTCCTGTTTCGGGATATGCCCATTCTGGTGTGTAGGGGAGGAGTGTGGCTGCGAATTGTTCGAAACCGAATCCGTGTTTTGTCACATACTCTTTGTCGTACAGATTCTCCTTCACGATGACATTCATCCACGCAAGAAGCAAAGCGAGATCGGTCCCCGGCTTGATGGGGAGGTACCACTTGGCCTTGCTCGCGGCAACGGAGAAACGCGGGTCGACGACGATGATTGAAGCGTCGTTGTCGATCGCGTCAGCGAACTCCTGGACCTGGGAGTTGTGCATGTTCTCGCCGAGGTGACTTCCGATCAGGACCAGGCATTGGGCGTTCTTGATATCCGTCCGTTCAGGCGAACTGACGTCCTCGCCGAAGGTGAGGCGGAATCCGACATCGCGGGGTCCGCGACATTGGGCGAAGGAGGGGGCTGAGATGTTCGGAGTTCCGTATGCTTTCATTGTGTGCTTCAGGAAGTTGCCGCCGATACCGTGGCTGAAGAGCGCCATCGATTCCGGTCCGTATTCGGATTTGATCTTCTGCATCTTGTCGGCAATGTATCCCAGCGCCTCATCCCAGGTGACTTCCTGCCACACTTCTTCACCTCGCTCGCGTTTGCGGATCAGCGGTGTGCGGAGTCTGTCGGGGTCTGTGTGAGCGCCTATGCCGCCGGTGCCCCGCGGGCAAAGGCGTCCGCGGCTGAGCGGATCATCCGGGTTGCCTTCGATTTTCCACAGTTCACCGTCTTTGACGTACGCAATCGCGCCGCACTTCCAGAAGCAGATATCACAATAGGTCGGGATTTTCTGGATCCCATTCTTTTTCTCCTTCGCGCCGAGGCTTGATGTTCCAGACTTGGTCGCGCATCCGGCGGCCGCGAGGCTGACGGTCGCTGCGGAGATTTTCAGGAATCGTCTTCGGGAAATCGAATTCATCATGCCCTCATGGATGAGGAGTGAATGCTTGCGACTGCTGTGAGGCGAGCAATATGCTCTCTTTTACTTTTGCGCAATCTGTCAGTTTCTGATACACTGGACACTGCCTGCAGACCCTGGAGGAACATGTATTGGACTCGTGTTTGTGCGTCCAGCATGGTTTTGAGTGTCCCTTGTATGCGGCACAATTGTCCCGGTCTTCTGCGGAGCAGTTGACGATGCTCCAGCAGGGGATAAGGGCATAGACTCCTTTGACGCCGGCTATGCCGAACTTCAGTTCAGTGATGGCGCGGCGGATGCATTTGATCCGCTCGACGTCGTTCTGGCTGTAGCGTCTGTGTTTTGTGTTGGATTTGTGGGAGATGATCAGTCCTTCACGCTCGTACATCCTGAGCGTGAAAACTGATACGCCAAGCATTCTGGCGACACTGCCAATGGAATACACTGGTTCTTCTGCGACCATGTTTACTCTGCCTCTCCAAGGATGGACGTTTTCATGTCTGACAGCCACGATTGTCAAGAAATATGCCATTGGGGACATCTTCAACAATCGCATAATTTTCGCAGTGTTCGATCCTTTGCTCGCAGAAATGGGAGGATTCCCAGATTCGCTTCTCAAGAATCGAAGGGTCTTTTGCTATTGCTGGAATTGACAATGGGTGAGAGAGGCGGCTCGGTGAGGAGAGTCCTTCGCTGAAATTCTCCAGTTGCGATTCGAATTGCAAATCGCTATCCGAGATATCTCGGAAAGTAGTCGGAAAAACTCTTGACTGAGTTTTGAAAAAGGTGTATACTCGGAGTGACAGGTGGGGTGCTGTGCTCATGAATACCCTTTTTTTCCTGTGGACGGATACACCGAGTTTCGATTTTCTTATTAAAGGAGCGGGCTCAGGCCTATTTCAAGGAATGAGACTCTACAAGAAAATCTTGATGATGTGGTGTCCCTTCGCAGTCATCAACTTCGCAGGAGTGATGGCGATGAGTGCGGATGGTATCGACCGTGTGTGCGTAATCGTTCTTGCAGAGGCCAGTGCCTTGGTCGGAAGTGTTTCATGGATCCTTTCTAAGAAGGAAGCCCAACCTGAGATCAGAGCCCTTTTCGTGAATCTCGCCGTCGTCTTCTTCATAAATGGGTTCTGGACTCAACTGTACCAATTGGCAAAGCTGTGGTGGTTTCCGCTTGATACGTGGGCTGGTTTCTATGAGCACCAATACCGAACGCAATTGTATTTCCTGTTGCTAGCCGTGAGTGTGGTTTTCCTTGTCGTTCATTTGAGCTTTCAGAAACTGAGGTTGCCTCTAAAGTACTTCATCGCTGTGTCTGTCGTCGGAACCATATGGATATCCTTGTTCTATGCATACTACGCCAACCCGAAATACTTGTACACAACAACGGATATTAAGGACTACAAAGCTATCCAACTTGCGACTCAAGAGCTTCATCAGGATGGGATGGAGCGACCATCTTTAGCGTTGATTGCGTCCGTCGCACCCTTGACGATTGGGATTCGCCCAGAGAATCAGGATGTCCTTCGGGCTAAGGAGGCTCGAGTTTTGGAATTGTGGCCATATTGTCAGGGTGATGCCGTATATCTGCTTGTTTACAGGCCGCTATGGAGGAGTTGCGTGTTGATATCGCTTCTACTAATAGGTTGTATACTCGTTTTCATTATTTACCAATTCATAGCAGATCCTCCAAAGAGCGCGTACCTTGAAAAAATTCTCTGGTGCCTTCTGGTGTTTTGTTCCTGTGAAGCCCTTCACCACTACGCCTTCACAACGGTTCGGCAATGGGATGCCTATGCTGCGTTCGCGCATCTTGGGATGTACCTTTCAACGGGAATCATGATCGTGCTTCTCTTCCTTTTCATCTTACGCCTTAGATTTATTCAAAGTGTTGAAGGTCGCTTTTATGAGATTCGGTTGGCGACCGATGCCTCCCGCATCACCCGCTGGCGCGACGCATTCGACAACTGGGTGTTGCGGCAATTCATGAATCCGAACGAGCTTGACCAGAGGTTTCTCATTCAGCCAAAGGACGTACAGACGAAAGACGTCACGAAGGCGCGTACAGAATGAGACAAATGAAAGGTTTCGCACTATGCAGATCGTAGGATCAAGTCCGGCCACGCGGCAACTTCGTGAAGATGTGAAAAGACTGGCTCGTGGCAGGAAAGACGTCGTAATCATCGGTGAATCGGGTGTCGGCAAGGGATTGACTGCCGAAGCCATACATAATGAGAGCAAGGATGCCAGGAAGCCATGTGTTCGTTTGAACATCGCCGTCATCGATCCGAGCCGGCTGAGGAAGTTGGTCGATTTGGCCATGCAAAGCGGAGAGCTCTACAACCCGATCGCCCCGGACCATGGGAATTTCAAATTGGTTGATGGTACGACGTTGATCTTCGAAGACATCGATCGCTCGGGGCTGACAGCTCAGAGCTCGGTGTGTGATCTCCTCGCCTTTCTCCGGAAAGAGAAGCGCGATTTGCGCCTGATTTTCCTGCTTCAAGGTCCGATCGGGGCAGCGGTGAAGGCGGGGACAGTTCTCCCCGGGGTCACTGAGGAGACAAAGCGGTGGGAAATGATAATGATCTCACCGCTCCGCGAACGGCGCGATGATATCCCGGAGTTGGTGGAGTATTTCGTCGCTCAGGTTGGCAAGGATCTCGGGATAGAAGGAATGATCATCGATTCCAATGCCATCGGTGTCCTCGTGCGCCAGGAGTGGAAGGAAAATGTCCTGGAACTGAAGAGGATGGTCGAGCGCAGCATCGTGCTGTCGAACGACAAAGAGGTGTTCCGGCTCCCGGCCGGGCTCGTCAATGAGCAGGCAGAGCTCTCGCGCATCATCACGCGCATCGATGAGGGGGCGGAATTCGCGCTCGACAACGCGATGGAGATCATCGAGAAGGGGATCCTGATGCGCACGCTGGAGAAGTTCGAATTCAATCAAAGCCGAGCCGCCCGCTTCCTCAAGATGACCGAAGACACGTTGCGATATCGCATGAAGAGACTCGGTATCCCGACAGCTCGAAAACAATAGTCCTCAAAAAAATGCCAATCGGTTTACAGGCCGATTCCGCAATATCTCGGATATATTCCGTAATTTAACTTGACTTTGACTCTTGCCCTCATTATTTTCGCATGGGCGGTCAAGGTGTCCCTCGTTCTTCCTGATCTCAACCCGGCAACTGGTCAGTCCCGCCCCTGATCGTCGAAGCTCCGATCATCATTTCGATCCTGCTTCGAACATATCGTTCATTCCAGTCCAACCGAAGGATCGCACCATGTGTGACCTTGGCTCTTCGCAAACGACTCGCTGCTCCACAATCCACGCTCCCTCAATCCTCAACTACGCAGGAGATCCCGCCATGACGATCGACATACCTCAAGTGAAGTCCTTTGTTTCTTCAAACCTCACCACGTTGAAAAAGGCCCAGCAGGTTGCGACACAACTAGACTGCCCTCTCGACAAATTGAAGCAATCGTTCTACCGAACGGAGAAGGTGAGCCTGAGCAGGTACATCCGGGAGTCGAGGGTATGCCGGATGAAGGAGCGTCTTCTCACGTCGGAAGCTCTCTGCAAAGTGATTTGTCTCGATTTGGGTTTGCGGGAAGATGTCGGCGCCCGGCTCTTCAAGAATACCACAGGGATGACGATGGAAGAGTTTCGAAAATCATATTTTGGCGCATTGCCGAGTATCTGGCAGATGGCAAAGCCCAGGAGCGAAGCGGACAGACCCGGCCTTAGGCTGGTGATTACAGAAAACGAAGTCCGAAAAGCTCTGACGAAACCTGCTGACAAAGAATCTCAACAACCCGTCTCACACAGCAGTGGCGTCTGGATTCAAGGTCCGGCCAACTGACTCCCACCACCTCCCGCTGGTAGCTGCAGCGTGCTTTGAAGGGATGCTGCAATCACCCCAGCCGAACCCGCGAAAGAGATGCTTCGCTGCGGCTACCCGGAGGTATTCCAGAATCTAGGTTTTTTTCCCAACCCCATCCTTCTTGCAGGAGGAAACCCGGGTATTTCTTTCTCCTAGTGTCACGTTTAGCAAGTACCTTGAATAATTTGAGATGTCACTCCTGACGGAGTTCTCGGAAAACAGCTTGTTTTCAAATCAATGTACATCTCGTCCCTGACGGGACTTATTCAGACAACTGCAGAGACGCGATACTAGCAGGTTTTGACCAAACTTTGGCATGAGAGCACTGCAAGAAGGTCTCTTTCCCCGTTCCAACGATTTTCCCCCATTTCCCCTCCCTGAAACACCCCCAGTATCTTTGAGTCCCTAGATAGGCACGGCGTTCTCAATGAGCAACGCCGTCAATCCCATGAAAGGGTAGCTCATGACTATTTCCGGCGGCTTTCTGCCGTCTGGGGATCCCATCGAGCGACGGCCGTGCCCGCCCGGTTCAGCCGCCTCCGAGGGGACTATTGCTAGCCTATCAGCGCACGCAAGGATCCGGCCTTCCCCAGCCCGCGTCGGCCGCGAAAGGAATTCTGGAAAAGCACTCCGGAAATTTCTAGATTTTGCGAACTTTTGCCGCATTCCGCCGTTTTTCTCTTATTCCTTTGAGATGCCAAAGATGGTACGTATATTGTTCAAGTTATTCCCACCATTACATTTAGACGATATTCACAAGTTCCACATGGAGGAAAGCAATGGATAAGTCTGAGATCAAGGCGAGAGTAGAGAAGATCACTGCTCAGGTATTGAAGGTGGATGTGAAGGAGATCACGCCGACTGCAAATTTCTCGTTCGATCTCGGCGCCGACTCGATGCAGAGCATCGAGCTTATCGCCGCGTTCGAAGAGGAGTTCAACATACAGATGGACGAGCAGAAGGCGCGCGAAGTGGCGACAGTAGATGGCGCGGTCGAATTCATCGCTGGCTATCTGAAGTAGACAACCTGGGGAGGTACAATGTCTCAAACTTCAGTTCCGCCTGCGAAGGACCTAGAGCACGTATTTTATCCGAAATCCGTCGCCGTCCTTGGCACAAACCGTGTCGTCGGCACTGTGCCGCACGACATCTTTGCGAACATCCTGAAGGATAACTTTCAGGGAATTGTGTACCCTGTCAGCCCGAAGGAACGCTCGGTGGCCAGCGTGCGGGCATACAAGTACGTAATCGACATTCCCGATCCCGTCGATCTCGCTATCCTCGTGTTTCCGAGCAGCGTCTGCAACCTGGCTCTCGAACAGTGCGGACAAAAAGGAGTCAAGTCTGCGATCATTATATCGGCAGGCTTCCGTGAAGTCGGCGCGGCCGGCAAACAGCGGGAAGAAGAGATCAAGGCGATCGCACAGAAGCACAACATCTCCTTCATCGGTCCGAACTGTCTCGGCGTCATCAACACCGATCCGCTTTCTCACCTCAATGCATCGTTCGCTCGCAAGATGCCGCAGGAAGGAAACATCGCGTTCCTTTCTCAGAGCGGCGCCCTTTGCACCGCAGTCCTCGACTACGCTCAGGCCAAACACATCGGCTTCTCAAAGTTCGTCAGCTTCGGCAACAAGGCGAACATCAACGAAATCGATCTGATGCGTTACCTGAAAAACGATCCGAAGACGAAAGTCATCCTCGTCTATCTCGAGGAGATCACGGACGGTGTCGCGCTCATGCAGGCAGCGCAGGAGATTATTTCCGAATCCGGAAAGCCGGTACTGATCTTGAAATCCGGCCGGACAAGCGAAGGTGCCGCAGCTGCCGCCTCTCACACAGGCTCTCTCGCTGGAAGCGACGAGGTATGCGATGCCGCCTTCAGGCAAGCCGGCATCATCCGCTGCACGACAATCGAAGAAATGTTCAACAACGCAATCGCACTCGCGTACCAACCGCTTCCCCAGGGAAAACGCGTCGCGATTATCACGAACGCCGGTGGACCGGGTGTGCTTGCAACGGACGCCGCAATCAAGCAGCATCTCCAGCTTGCGAAATTTTCGGATGCCACACTTGAGATCTACAAGAAGAGCCTTCCGGCAACAGCGAACATCAAGAACCCTGTGGATGTGATTGGGGACGCCAGAGCCGATCGTTACAAGGTGGCTCTGGGCGGAGCGCTGCAGGATCCGGGAGTCGATGGAGTACTGGTCATCCTGACGCCGCAATCGATGACGGACATCGAGAACATTGCCGTAGAAGTGTGCGACACTGTTGGGAAGTTCGACAAACCGGCGTACGCGTCGTTCATGGGCGAGAAGGATGTTGCGGTTGGTATCGATATCCTCCAGCAGCGCAGCATACCGCATTACATTCTTCCGGAGTCGATGTGCCGCGCCTATGCGAGCGCCCTCTTTTTCAAGCATCATCGCGATACGAAATCCGAGGAAGTGCAGACGTTTTCGGGATTGGACAAAGAAAAGGCGCGTGCCGTCATTCAGAACGCCATCGCCGCTGGCAGAAACTATCTGCCCGAAGAAGAATCAGTCACGATTCTCGAGGCGTATGGCTTGCCGACGTTGCCATCGGGGCTCGCGAAGTCGAGACAGGAAGCGATCAGTATCGCCGGGCGTATCGGGTTCCCCGTTGTGATGAAAGTCGATTCGGATGACATCGTGCACAAGTTCGATGTCAAGGGAGTGCTTCTGGATATACGGACCGCCGAGGCTGCGGGAGAGGGATATGATTCCATCCTGCAAAACGTCGAGAAGGCGAAGCCGGGCGCGCGAATTAAAGGCATCTACATCCAGAAGATGGTTTCGAAAGGTGAAGAGGTCATCCTGGGAGTGAAGCGTGACCCATCGTTCGGGGCCGTGATCATGTTTGGATTGGGCGGACTGTTTGTGGAAGTATTCAGAGACGTCAGTTTCCGCGTTGCGCCTGTGGGGCCTCGTTCCGCGTCTGAAATGATACGGGAAATCAGGGCATATTCGATGCTGGCAGGAGCGCGGGGCAAAAAGCCGCGTGATATTCGCAGTGTGGAGGAGGCGATCCAGCGCCTTGCTGCGTTGGCGACCGATTTTCCGGAGATCAAAGAGCTCGACATTAATCCACTGATTGTGAATGACGAAGGCGGCGGTTGTTTCGTCGCAGATGCCAGGATCATGCTCTAGCCAAAGGAGAATCTCCGCATGAGAATCATCATTCACGACAGCTACGAGGCATTGAGCAAGTGGACGGCGTACTACATCGCCAAGAGGATCAAGGAATTCAATCCAACAGCGGAGAAGCCATTTGTCCTTGGTTTGCCGGCTGGAATGTCTCCCGTCGGTACCTACCAGCAATTGATCAGCCTGCACCAGGATGGGAATGTGACGTTCCGGAATGTGGTTGCATTTGGCCTCAACGAGTATGCGGGCATACCCGAGGACCATCCGCAGAGCCACTATTCGGTGCTATGGAACAACTTCTTCAGCCACATTGATATCAATCCCGACAATGTGCGGCTCCTGAATGGCAACGTCGCCGATTTTGACGCTGAGTGCAGGAATTACGAGGAGAGCATCAAGAAGGCGGGAGGGATCCACCTGTTTCTCGGGAGCATCGGGCCGGACGGGCACATTGGTTTTAACGAGCCCGGATCGTCGCTTTCCTCCCGGACGCGCATCAAGACTATCACGCACGGTGCGCGGGCGGCAAACGCACGGTGGTTCGGAAACGACATCAACAAGGTACCGAAGACCGGGGTCACGATGGGGGTTGGGACTATGATGGACGCCGAGGAAATCGTGATGGTGATAAGCGGATTCAACAAGTCCCGGGCCTTGCAGAAGATACTCGAAGACGAAGTGAATCACATGTGGACGGTTTCGATGCTCCAGCTGCATGAGCATGCAATGATCGTCTGCGACGATGAGGCGACAATGGAGCTGAAGGTCGGGACGGTGAAGTACTTCAGGGACATCGAAAAAGAAAACATGGGATTGCCCGAGTTGTGAGCACCGGTGTCCGGAGCGCTTCTGTTCGCATCGTCTGATTGTTCTTGAAGTTCAATTGCTGTTTTGGTAGAATCTTGTACCATCGTTGTGATGTCCGCCAGATCATCGGCAGAGATTTCCCGTTGATCTCGTTCCTGCAACGTGCTGGGCGTTTCTCCTGAATTCAAAACTGAAACCACGCGCGGTCCTTCTATGACATATCATCAACTCACCAACGAACAAACGAAAACTCTCGTGCAACAGGGTTGCACTGCAGCCGACTGGGGGCAGATCACTATCTCGCCGGGATGCGACGTGGCGAGAATACGGAATGCGCACTTTTCAGGAATCGTCCGTATCGGCGATACGAGCGGCATGCAGAATGTTGACGCAATCGAAATGCCGAACGGCATCTATTCGGCATCCATCGCCGGATGCGACATCGGAGACAATGTGCGGATCGCGAATATCGGATCCGTTGTAGCGAACTACGTTATAGAGAATGACGTCCTCATTCAAGATGTCGCGGCTCTGGTCGCTGATGCAGGGGCATCGTTCGGCAACGGGATCGAGCTCGAAACGATCAATGAAGGGGGAGGGAGGGGCGTCCGAATTCTCAACGATCTCACATCTCAGACCGCCTACGTTCAGGGAATGATCCGGCACAACACCGAATTCACAAAAAAGCTCGAAGAACTGGTCGAAGCGAAAGCGAAGGAGGCCAAGGCAGAGAAGGGACGCGTCAGCAGCGGAGCGAGGATAGTGCATTGTGGGACGATTCACAACGTGAACTTCGGCGTCAAAGCAAATGTCCATGGTACGCAGTTCCTCGAAAATGGTACGATCAACAGCTGTGCGGAACATCCGTCCGAGATTGGCGAGGGAGTACAGGCGAAATCGTTCATCCTGTCCGAAGGAGCCCGGGTGGAAAGCGGTGCGGTGCTCGACAAGGTTTTTGTCGGTCAGGCCGTCAAGATGGGAAAGCAGTTTTCCGCCGAGAATTCTCTGTTCTTCGCGAATTGCGAAGCGTTTCACGGCGAGGCCGTATCGCTCTTTGGCGGACCTTATACCGTCACACACCATAAGTCAACACTTCTGATTGCGGGAGTGTTCTCTTTCTATAATGCAGGGAGCGGGACAAACCAGAGCAATCACATGTACAAGCTCGGCCCGGTCCATCAGGGCATTCTCGAACGTGGATCGAAGACCGGCTCGTTCTCGTATCTTCTGCTTGAAGCGCATATCGGGGCGTTTAGTGTCGTGATCGGCAAGCACTATGCAAACCTTGACCTGCCGAACCTCCCATTCTCTTATATTTCAGAAGAGGATGGAAATTCAAAGGTTGTTCCCGGCATGAACCTGGTGTCGGTCGGAACCGTGCGGGATGGAGAGAAATGGCCGAAACGTGACGGCCGCAAGGCGCCGAAGAAACGCGATCTGATTATCTTTGATGTCTTTTCTCCCTACACCGTCGAGAAGATGAGACGCGGACGGGACGATCTTCTTGCTCTCAGCGTGAGCGTTCCGAAGGAGAAATCGTACGTGACCTACGGTGGCGCACAGTTGAGCCGGTTGCTGTTGAAAAAAGGGGCCAAGTTCTACTCTCTTGCGATCACCCGCTACCTTCAGGACAAGGTAATGCAGCGAATCCAGCAAGCACTCACAAATGAAAAGAACTGGTCCGCTGCGATGGCATCATTGAAACCGGCGGCGATTCTCCAACACTCCGCCCAATGGACCGACATCAGCGGGCTGTTGACGCCGTCCGAGCGAATGGTTTCCCTCGAGACACGTGTCGCAGCGGGGGCGGTGTCCTCGTACGAGGCGTTGCTTGTGGAATTTCAGGCGATGTACGATGCATATCGTACTGACGAATGGCAGTACGTGTATGAAGCGTATGCGAAGGAGTACGGCATTCAGCTCGAGAATGTGACGAAGGATCAGCTGCTCGCGGCCGCGGACGATTGGGAGAATGCCGCGACATCGCTGCAGGGGATCATCATCGAAGATTCTAAGAAGGAATTCGGTACCTTCGCGAAGATCGGCTACGGGCTTCATCAGTCGGGCGAAGATATGCAGAAGGACTTTGAAGCCGTTCGGGGCACGATCGAGACGAACGGCGTCGTGCAGAAGCTTGCCGCAGAGGGAGCGGCGATTCGAACGCGGAAAGAGCAATTCAGGGCCTTGATAGCATCAAGCACTGTCTAGGTTTCGCTGTGCCCCGGCTGACCGTGAATGCGTTGGCAGCGTGAATGGTGGGGGAACGGGCGAAGCCATGACTCTACACAACAGGAGGAGTAGCGATGAAGACCTACGAGCTGAAGGACGTGTCATCCCCCAATCTTCTTGAGGAGTCATTTCCCTACACGCTTCCCCCGCTCATCAATTTCGAGGGGAAGATCCACGAACTGATCGACGGGAAGATTGTCGAGTTCGATCCTCACGAGGTGAAGACGCGCGATATTCACATCACCGACACGACGTTTCGCGATGGGCAGCAAGCGCGCCCGCCGTATACGCTGGAGCAGATGGTCGCTCTCTTTGAGATGATGTCACGACTCGGTGGTCCGAACGGCGTTATCCGCCAATCGGAGTTTTTCCTGTACACGAAAAATGACCGCGCCACGATCGATGCCTGTCGTGCACTCAATCTCCGTTATCCCGAAATCACCGGATGGATTAGGGCGAACAAGGGGGATTTCCGCCTTGTGAAGGAAATGGGGTTGAAAGAAACCGGCATGCTCACGTCATCGTCGGACTACCATATTTTTCACAAGCAGAATCAGACGCGCAAACAGGCGATGGATCAGTATGTAGAGGTCGTCGAAGCCGCATTTGAGGCTGGCGTCCGGCCGCGCTGCCATCTGGAAGATGTAACACGCGCAGATCTTGCAGGGTTTGTCTACCCGTTCGTACAGAGACTCGAGCGTCTCAGCGAGCAGGTCCCCGACCATATGAAAGTAAAAATCCGTCTGTGCGACACGATGGGGTTCGGTATTTCGTATCCGAACGCAGCCGAACCGCGGTCGATCCCGAAGATGATATGGCGGTTAAGAAACGAAATCGGAGTCTCGGCAGACCGGCTCGAGTGGCACGGTCACAATGATTTTCACAAGGTTCACACCAACGGCGCGAGCGCATGGATTTATGGATTGAATGCACTGAACTCCACGCTGTTCGGCTTTGGGGAGCGGACGGGAAATCCGCCGCTCGAAGGAGCGGTCATCGAGTACGTCGCACTCAAAGGCGGACTCAACGGCGTGAATCTCCAGGTAATTACGGAACTGGCGCAATACTACGAGAAGGTCATCGGTACGCAGCTCACGACGAATTATCCGTTCGTGGGAAGAGATTTCAACACAACGCGGGCCGGCATCCACGCCGGCGGTCTCAGGAAGTTTGAGCAGATCTACAATATTTTCGACACGACGGCGCTTCTGAACCGTCCGCCACGCGTTTCCATTACGGACAAATCGGGATCCGATGGTGTCGCCCTCTGGGTGAACGAATTCCTCGGGCTCAAAGGCGAAGAACGATTGACTGTGATGAAGGTGGCGAAGATTTTCCGATGGGTGATGGACCAGTACGAGAAGGATGGAAGGATGTCGTCCATCACAGATCAGGAACTGGAAGAACAAGTAAAGCTTCACTTGCCGGATTACTTCAACAAATACAAAAAGAACTAAGGAAGGCAGGTAACTCGCATGAGAGTCATCATACAATCTGATTATGATCTGGTCAGTAAATGGGTTGCATCGTACGTGGTCCGCAAGATCCGCGATTTCAACCCGGCGCCGGATAGGCCGTTTGTGCTTGGACTTCCCACCGGATCATCGCCCCTTGGAACCTACAAGGAACTGGTGGCAATGCACAAGGCTGGCAAGGTGTCGTTCCAAAACGTCGTATCGTTCAATATGGACGAGTATATCAACCTCGCCGAAGATCATCCTGAGAGCTACCACTCATTCATGTGGAACAACTTCTTCAAGCATATCGATATCAAGAAGGAAAACGTCAACATCCTGAACGGGAACGCGAAGGACCTTGAGAAGGAATGCACCGACTACGAGGCCCGGATCAAGAAGATCGGCGGCATCCACCTGTTCCTCGGCGGCATCGGGCCCGATGGCCACATCGCATTCAATGAGCCGGGATCATCGCTTTCTTCAAGGACACGAGTGAAGACCCTGACGCTGGACACGATTATTGCCAACGCCCGATTCTTTGACAACGACACGGCGAAGGTGCCGAAGACTGCATTGACCGTCGGCGTGGCAACAGTCCTCGATGCGAAAGAAGTGCTGATCATTATCAATGGCTACAAGAAGGCGCGTGCGCTGGCGAACGTTGTCGAAGGCGGCGTGAATCACATGTGGACGGTGAGCGCCCTCCAGCTTCATCCGCACGGCATCATCGTCACCGACGACGAGGCAACGCTGGAGCTGAAGGTTGGGACGGTGAAGTATTTCAAGGATATCGAGTCGCCGAATCTCGATCCTGGGACTCTGCTTCGTTAAGCGGGGCTGAAGCAGATGGAATGAAAAACGGGCGAGGATTACTCGCCCGTTTGTTTTTGATGCATACTGATGTGTTCTGCTCACCGGTAGAGCAGATACTTGCTGCTTCGTTCTGCGAACCGGGTTAGCTCATCCCCCCATGAAGAGTAGATTTCCCGGGGCCGAGCTCCGGCTCGAATCATCTTCAGAAATCTCTTCGTTCCGGTCAGCCTTTCGATTACGTTTTCGTCCCACGCCATTTTGTCAGCATGCAGTGTATGGAATGCCCAAACCAGCGCAATGCCGGCCCTGTAAGGTCTCACCTTGTTCCGATCGGTCACGTGGACGAAAATCCCTTTGCATGGCTGCCCGCTCAGTTCAGGCTCGCGGCTCAGATGAGGCTTCTTCTCGGGAGTGAATTCCACCGGTTCGAACACGACTCCATCGAGATGAAGATCATTGAGCAATTCTGCGGCTTTGAGGTGATCGATCCATGGAGCGCCGACATATTCAAAAGGTCTGTCCGTCCCGCGTCCCTCCGATATGTTGATACCTTCGAACAGGCATGTCCCCGTGTATGCGATAACCGAGCTGAGCGTGATGAGATTCGGTGACGGCTTTCTCCATGGCAATCCTGTATCGTCAAACCACATCCGTCGGTTCCATCCCTTCATCTCAACAACGTGAAGCTTCCCCCGGCGTCCTCCGCGCAGCATGGTCTCATCGTTGTACATCCGGGCAAGTTCTCCCATAGTCATCCCGTGAAGCACTGGTATCTTGCCAAAAGACCCGAAGCGGTAGAGGAACTCGTCATCAGGGAGGAAACCGTCCGGTTGCAGTCCGGTGAGCGGATTGGGGCGGTCGAGCACAATGACCTCTTTGTTATTCTCCGCCGCTGCCTCCATTACGAATCCGAGAACATTGACATGCTCGTAGAACCGCGTGCCGACCTCCTGAATGTCGAACACGATGACATCGACGTCGCGCAGCATATCGGCAGTGGGCTTGTGGACGTCGCCATAGAGCGAATACTTCACGAGGCCGGTCTCTTTGTCTACATCTTGTTCTTTGTCGCGTGGAAGTGAATAGTCGTTCGTCCTGATATTGAACTCCATGCCGAAGAGAACCATCAGCCTGGTGTTTTTGTATCTGAAGAGCGCGTCGGCGAGATGTGTGCCATCCGAGAGTCGCCCGCTGTGGTTGGAGACGAGGGCCAGCCTCTTCCCGTTGATCAGGTGGCTGTATTCGGACAGGAGTCTGTCAGCCCCGACCTGAACCTCCAGGTATTCTGGCAACTGAGCAATGCCAGTAAACGCTCCGGGTGAGAAAGCGAGAGAGACAGTAAGCAGGATTCCAAACAGAGTGTTCCAGATACCGCTCTTGCGTGTTTTCATATGGGCATTTGAAAAAGAGGCCGGTGTTTTCTGTCTCGGTACTCGGAAGTGCGGTACTGCGGAAGCGGATGAATGTTCAGGGAAGAGGGAAGCTGATGGCGCCACAGCTCCGGGATCTGACGGCCCGCGCCTGTCCAAATAGTCCGGCTTGTACGACCCGAGAACTATCGTTTCGTCCTGAACTTCACCTTCAATGTCTTGATCTCGAAGGGGGAGAATTTCAGCGACAGCTTCATCTTGGCGATCTTCAGAGTTGCCACTTCTTGTTCCAGCAGGTCGCATTCGGTAGCGGCATCTGCTCGTACGCCGAAGGTGAGCGTCGTCTTGACCGATTGGCCGTACGCTTCGTGGAGACGAACGATCACATCGTCTGAATCCTCCGCCTTCTTGATGCTGTCGATCACAATCCCCGGGCTTGAGACCGAGAACAACCATGGCAGAGAACCAGCTGTTCCGGGTGTTACGATGCATGGGTGATTCAACTCCCGGGCGCGCTGAATGGTCTCTCCGCCCCGCCAGTCTTTCGAATGAGGATAGAGAGCGTACGTGAAGACATGATCGCCCTGATCCGTCAGTCGGTCGTCGTTGAGCCGCGACGGGTCGAGGGGGTGTGGGTGATGTGGAGAGCGCAGCAGCGTGAGGCGGATCGTGGTGCCGGAAGCGTCATAGCCGTACTTGCAGTCGTTCAGAAGGCTCACGCCGAACTTCTGTTCCGAGAGATCAACCCATTGCTGCGCGGGAACCTCGAACTTCGCCTTTTGACGGGCGTCGCCGCTCTTGGTAGATCGCTGCAGGGCGCCGAATTGAATTTCGTATGTTGCGGCGTGCGTCTTCACGTTGAGCGGGAAAGCGGCCTTCAGGAGTGTTTGCCGCTCCTTCCAGGACACGGATGTTTCGAAATCAATCCTGGGAGATTTGTGATAGAAATGGATATCCTGTGTGAGGCGTGATCCAGTATCTGATTTCAGTTCCAGTCTGACCGTTGCGCGCAGGGGTCCATCTTCAACTGTGCGAAGGCGCTCGAGCTTGAAAAGGTCAACGGGCCTGCTCATATAATCTGCTTCTATGTCCCAGGCTTCCCATTGTTTCGGGATATCCTTGTATGCCTGAAAGTGATTGATACGGGCGCCTTTCGCAACAAGCTCGCGTCTAAGCGTCTTGTCGTGAAGCGAAGAAATCCCGCCGCGTGAATCGAACCGAACGCGGTACCTTGGCGTCTCCACGAGACGATTCGTCATCTTCCAGGGGCTTGGAGGAGCGGGCTTCGCGTCTGATGGTGTGACGATGAGTTGCCCAAACGACAGGGGAGGGATGTTTTCAGCATAGCAAAGGACTTGAACGATTCCCTTGCGCCGGCCGAGGACTTGGTTCTCCACCGCATTGCCATTCCCGTCCGTAACGACGAACGATTTCGCCTGTGAATTCAACTCCAGAATGATGTACTCGTTGCGCTGCCAACCAAGGGGATTGAACGCGGCGAAACGGAAGTCCGTCTGCGGTTTCTTCTTTCCTTCTTTTGTGATCAGTCCCGAGAGGGCATGAGCCTGAATCGTCTGGCACGAAGAGCGGAGAGCGGCAAAGTCTTTCCGAACATCCTCGTACGCTTCCGCAATAGATGTACCCGGGACAATATCATGGAACTGATTGACGAGGAGTTTCTTCCAGGCACGCTCAATCTGTTGCTGAGGATATCTTCTCGAGGCGCCTTTATTGCCGACCAGCATGCCGACCACGGCGAGCAGCTCCGTTGCATACAGCAGAGCTTCTGATTGGCGATTCTCGCGCTTCACCCAGCCGTGTGTCGTGAACGTGCCACGATGCTTCTCGAGGTACAGTTCGTCATTCCAGGTCTCGAATTCCTTCGCGTGTTCTTCAACGGTCTTGAAGAATTGCCCCGTCGTCGAGAGTGCTGAGCCGGGAAGTCCAACAACGGACTTGACGACCCGTGTTGTGTCGAGCTGGTCCGCCGTCGGTCCTCCACCCCCATCGCCATAGCCAAAAGTCTGGATTGTGTGCGGACTTGTTTCCTTCTCCTGGTAGCTCTCCCAGCTTTTCTTGAGATCTTTCGGTGTCACGGATCCTTCCAGACCGACCGCGGGGATGTGCGCCAGGACTTTCGAACCATCGATTCCCCGCCACCAGAACGTATTGTGGGGAAATGGATTTGTATCGTTCCAGGTGAGTTTCGTCGTGAAGAAATACCTGATCCCCGATTTCTTCATGATCTGTGGCAGCGCCCAGCTGTAGCCGAATGTGTCGGGGAGCCACAGAATGTCGGAATCAACGCCGAATTCATTCCTGAAGAACCGCTTGCCATGCAGCACTTGACGGACAAGTGCTTCGCCGTTCGGGATATTGCAGTCTGGTTCAACCCACATGGAGCCAATTGCCTGCCATCGGCCTTCGGCGATTCGCTGCTTGATTTCCTTGAAAACGTCGGGGTAGTGTTCCTTGGTGAGATGATACAGAAATGCCTGACTCTGGCTGAAGGTGAATTCCGGATACTGCTCCATGAGCCTCAGGGCAGTTGAAAATGTCCGGGCGCATTTCTTTTTTGTTTCCTGGAGCCGCCACAGCCAGACCACGTCGATGTGAGATTGAGCGACGAGATGGATAAGCCCGGGAATTGTGGTCTTGTAATCCGCCTCAAGTGTCCGGGTAAGAAAATTGTATGCTCTCCCGATCGCGTTTGGATATTCTTCACCGTCAGGTTTGAAGTATTTGAGAAAAATCAGGGTTTGCCTGATGAGTTCCTTGATGTCCTTTGTTTCGTGAGACGTGGGGCCGAGAATTTTCTCGAGATCATGCAGGGCCGTCAGCCCGTTATGGAGTGCCCTGGCAACGGGATTGAGAACAACGAGCTGTGCGGAGTTGAACGTGCTAAGATCTTTCTTTCGTCCGCTATACGCTTCAAGGGCAATCAGAAAAGACTGATTTGTGCGAGCTTTGTCTGTGAGGAGCACTTCCTGATGGTTCTTGTCGATTCCCTGAAATGCCTTTCCATTTACGTAGAGGAGGGCGTCAGACATTTCGAAGACGAGACCTAATCTCTTTCCTGCATACGCTTCAGGAATCACAACCCTCCGGCGAAACCAGACGGTCTTGTCATATCCACCCCACGGGGCAGGAATAGTGTATTTCCACCAGGTGTTGTCGTTCAGCGTCGGTGAGCCGCCGTTTGGCAATTCCCCTTCCTTCAGTTTCCATTCCGAAAGCGGAAGAGGGTTCTGGTGAATATGGCTCTTTATAAAGGGGAGCGTCTGGGCAAGAAGATCTATGTGCATTGGTCCTGTCGTTTCCCTGAAATTTACTGTCTTGAGCTCGTTTTTGCGAAATGCAGGTGGAAAATAGGGATTGTTGAGCGACTTGTCAAGGCCGTTTACTCCCAATAGATTAAGTCCCTTGGATAAGGTATCTCTTGATATTTGGGCCGAAATCGGCCTTCCTGCCATCATTAGCCGGCCAATCAGAAAAAGCAGTTTCTGCAAGAAGTCATCTGACAAAAATCGCCTAATTCCGAGGTCAGCTAAAAAGGTGCCAACCGAAAACGAGATGACGCCGAGCATTGACGCTCTGTTCGAAATTGTTGATACTGCTGCGTCAGGACGTGACCAACAAACATGAGGAAGTGGCGCGACCAGATTATTGTCGAGCGTCGCGAACCAAAAGGGAAGATTCCATGATCCCAACGACAATTCGAGGACGGCGACCCTGTTGTCTTCCAGTTGTTCCTGATAGCACACGCCCTTTTTAATTGCAATTCCACTTCACGTGAGCTACCTTTAGCCGTACCCTCACGTGTTCGATGATTCATCACGCACGACCGTTCGACATCATTGGCCGTTTCCGCACCGATACTTGGGCTGCTCTGCCGGATGAGAATTATGTGGGCGATAGGAGTGCACGAAGATGTCGGTGGCAAGTGTACTCGCCGAAAACCTGATTCTGACGCGGAGATTACGGTCCGGTCAATTCAAAACTGACTCCCCGGAAAACTCATGAATACACAATTAGCCTGGTTCATACTATTCTTCGTGTGTATCGCTCTTTGCACATACCTATTCCTTCACACCGTTCCCGAGCCCGCTGACGTGCTGTATGTCAATGGTCGCATCTACACGATGGACGGGAGAATGAATGTCGCAGAAGCGCTGGCCACGCGCGGGGACCGTATTGTCGCGATTGGTTCGAAGCATGATCTCGAAGGAAGCGTCCGGGCAAAACAAGTGATCGACCTCGGTGGAAAAACAGTGCTGCCCGGCTTCATTGATGCCCATGCCCATCTCATGAGTCTGGGGGTATCCAAGATAACTGTCGATTTGGTGGGGGCGTCATCTGAAGCAGTTGTTGCAGGTCTTGTGGTCCAACGAGTGCAACGAACGGAACAGGGTCAGTGGGTCCGGGGCAGAGGGTGGGATCAGAACTTGTGGCCGACGAAGCGATTTCCGACACACGAAGTTCTTGACAAGATTTCTCCAAACAATCCGGTTTATCTGGCCCGCGTCGACGGGCACGCCGCATGGATCAACAAGAAAGGTCTGGAAATTGCCGGAATCACCAAAGAAACACCAGATCCGGCAGGTGGAAAAATCGAACGGGACAAGTCGGGGAATCCGACAGGCGTATTCGTAGACAACGCCATGTCGCTGGTGAGCAAGTTTCTTCCCCCGCCATCCGTCAAGGAATCTGAGGAGGCCATCAAACTGGCGGTCGGGGAATGCCTGCAGTTTGGCATCGTGTGTATGGATGACATGGGGGTTGATGCAAAGGATATTGAGATCTACAAAGGGTTGATCGACAAGAAAGAGTTTCCGTTCAGAGTGTATACCGCGATTGAAGGATTGGGGGAAACGTGGGATCAGTACACGAAAAAGACGGAGTCCGGTCCGGCAAAGGGGAGATTGTCAGGCTATGGCGACAATCGACTCTGGGTGAGGGCCCTCAAACTGTATGTGGATGGGGCTCTCGGTTCGCGGGGGGCTGCCCTCCTGGAACCGTACAGCGACGATCCGGGCAATAGAGGACTGACGGTGACCGATGAAAAATCGCTCAGACAGGCGGTTGATGAAGCACTGGCGAACGGATTCCAGGTCTGCACACACGCCATTGGAGACCGTGCCAACAAGATTATTCTTGCCGTATATGAGGCGGCACTGAAAGATCATCCTGTTGCTGACCATCGACTGAGAGTCGAGCATGTCCAGGTTCTCGCGCTTGAGGATATCCCTCGTTTCAAAAAGCTGGGCATCATACCGAGCATGCAGCCAATTCATTGTACATCGGATATGTACTGGGCAGAAGCGCGACTGGGATCGGCCAGAATCCTGGGTGCGTACGCTTGGCGCTCGCTGCTGGAGACCGGAGTTATCATTCCCGGAGGATCGGATTTTCCGGTTGAAAGCCCCAATCCAATACTCGGAATCTATGCAGCGGTAACGAGGCAGGACCTTGCCGGGAAGCCGAAAAACTCCCAGGATATTCGGGCTTTTTTTGAGCTTTCATCGGGTGGGGTTCGTGACACCGCCGCATTTGAAAACGGCTGGTACGCGTCGCAGAAAATGACACGTGAGGAATCAATTCGAGCATACACATCCTGGGCTTCATACGCGGCCTTTCAAGAACATCTCTTGGGGTCATTGGAGAAAGGCAAATTGGCGGATTTTGTCATTCTGTCGAAAGACATCATGAGAATTGAATCACACGAAATTCCCACGACGGTTGTGGAAAAGACCATCGTCGGGGGAACCGTTGTGTACGCACGCGCACAGGAAACAGTGAAGCGCAATTGAGCGGGCGAGTGAGTGTTGTTTTTACATTGAAAAAGTCGTACGTTTTACACACAACTATCGCCGTATTCGTTGAAGGAAAATAGCTAGAGATGCCCTACAAAGTTCTGGTTGCTGATGATGATGACGGGCAACGCAGATCCCACGGATTTGCGCTCGAAGTGTGTACGGCGATCCTCGAAGATGAAATTACAATCGTCGAGACGGCGACGAGCGTTGAAACGTGGGAAAAGATTAGGTCTGAGCTTTTTAACCTCGTCATTCTCGACAACGACTTTAAAGACACGCACCTAAAGGGCCATCTTCCCGGCATTGCGCTCCTCCAGCTTGCGCGCCGAGAGGGCGTGAACAAGAGCACGCCGATATTTTTCTGCAGCGCAGACGCCTACGACACTCTCAAGTCAATGGTCGAGAAATTTGGCGGATCTTATATGCCAAAGGTGGGGTATGACATCGAGAAGTCGGCCCAGCTTTTCGCCGACAAGATGAAGAAGAAAAAGTGAGTCTCTCAACACTGCTTTGCGAATCTCCCGCGGGTCGACATTGTTCGACCCGTTGTCGTTTGTAGACCGCCTTCCACGTAGTCTCGCCTTGGAAACGGATCACTACATTTGCGTTTCATCGGACTGCAAATTGGCTTGCTTGCGCTTTCCTCTAAATAACTTTACATTCATTCAAAGAAATCTCACGTGCTTTGGTTCGGAGGATTGAGTGTACGAGCGCTGTCTGAATGAAGCTGAACGTATATTGGCGACAGACAAGGATGTCATCGTCCCGGTGAAAAAGATCTGGGAGGCGATGGACAGGCAGGGGAAGAAGCAGGGATTCGAAATCCCTTCGCTTCCTGATTTCACAGCCCTGCTCGAAGGCGATACGCGATTCGAATTCATGCCATCCCTCGACGAGAATGGTGAACCGTTCGACGGTTCACAGCGTGAAGAATCCGAACAGCAGGAAGAACTCGAGACGCTCGGATTCTACTCCGGCGATCGCGTGAAGCTGAAAAGTGTCGAGCTCACCCCAGAGATACTCGGCGGGATGATCCGGCGCAAGGTGGACCTGACGATGACCGCTTTGACAAAAGCGTGGGAGCGCCGTCCGGAGGGAGACCAGGACACGGAAGACCAGTTACTTGAGATTCTCGCGAGGACGCAGAAACTCCAACGCGAAGTCAAGAAGACCTTTTCGGCTGACAAAATGAAAGAGTTGGAAACAGTTCTTGGCAAGACCGCCAAGAGGCCTTCTGCCGGCAAATCAAAGAAGCCCGCTGCGAAGGAGCGGCCGTCGGCAAAAGTGAAGTCAAGAAAGAAATCCCGGCCACGTACCGTCAATTCCCGCGCAAAGAAACGGGCCGCACACCCAAAGTCCAAACGATCTCCCCGAACATGACGCTTCAACAGGTGCCGCAGTCTTGGACTATCCGGGACCTGATGAAGTTCTCGATCGACTATCTCCAACGTCACGGGTTCGACGAAGCTCGCCTCACGGTCGAGCTTCTCCTTTCGCATGCTCTCCATTGCCAGCGTATCGAGCTCTACACGCGGTTCGACCAACCGCTCAGCAAGGACGAACTGAAAGGTTTCCGAACCCTCTTCGAGCGCCGCCTGCAGCACGAACCAGTCCAGTATATAGTCGGTTCCGCGGGATTCATGGGCATGCAGTTTCAAGTTGATCCACGATCGCTCATTCCCCGGCCCGAAACCGAAACACTTGTCGAACAAATCATGCTTGTCTGTGGCCGAAGGCCTGAGGGAAGCCCGGTAACCGTCCTCGAAGTCGGTACCGGGAGCGGCAATATTGCAGTCTCAGTCGCGAAGCTGGTGCGAAACGCTCATGTGACGAGTATCGACGTGGATAGAGAGGCCCTCGAAGTTGCGAGGGGAAACATTTCGGCGCATGGAGTCACCGAGCGAGTTGTTCTCAGGGAGTTGTCGGTCTTTGATTCCATTGTGGAAGCGTTTTCGCAGAAGTTCGATTTGCTCGTCAGCAATCCGCCGTACGTTTCGGCTCAGGAATGGGAGCAGCTAGCTCCGGAGATCAGGAACCATGAACCGCTCACGGCGGTCAGCGATGCCGGGGATGGGTTCGCGTTCTACCGTCGAATGGCCGAGATCGGACGCTCCCTTCTCCGCGAGAACGGATGGATCCTCGTCGAGGTCGGACACGAGCAGTCGGAAACTGTCGTCGGAATATTCAGGAAGGCTGGCTTCGCGGACCTTTCGGTCGCCAAAGACCTACAGGGGATTCCAAGGATCGTATTGGGGCAGTCCGCGTGATTAGAAGTGACTCACAAGATGAGGTGAGCAACGATTCTGCATTGAGGGCAAGGAGCAATGAGAGCGCTCATACAACGGGTGAAGCGGTGTTCGGTCACAATCGATGGATCGATGCACAGTGCCATCGGGCCGGGAGTCCTGGTTCTTCTCGGCGTGAAACAAGGAGATCAGGCGGCTGATGCCGAGTATCTTGCCGACCGGTGTGCGGCATTGAGGATCTTCGAAGATGCTCAGGGCAAAATGAATCTCTCGGTCAAGGATGTCGGGGGATCGGTGATGGTGGTTTCCCAGTTCACTCTGTACGGCGATACGAGAAAGGGGAACCGCCCCAGTTACAGCGAGGCTGCAGCTCCTGAATCGGCAGAATTGCTGTATGATCATTTCGCAGGGCGGATCAAGGAATTGCTCGGCGCCGAAAAAACCGCCACAGGCGTTTTTCGGGCAATGATGAATGTCGAACTGGTCAATGACGGACCTGTCACTGTGATGGTCGAGAGCAAAACGGGCACTTAGCCCGATCAGAAGGGTGGGACGTGCGAACACTGTTCCTGTTTCTTGACGGCGTGGGACTTGGAAAAGCTGACCCGGATGTCAATCCTTTGTTCCGGGCACGACTCCCTCATCTGCGGTCGCTGTTGGGAGGCAAGCTTCCTCATCTCGGCCTTCGAAGAATTGCATCCGATCTCGCCGTCGCCATTCCCTTGAATGCCACCCTGGGTGTCGAGGGATTGCCGCAAAGTGGTACGGGACAGGCGACATTGTTCACCGGTGTCAACGCGTCGAAGCTGATGGGTCGCCACTTCGGACCGTATGCTGCAACACCGCTTCATCCGCTTATTGAATCGAACAACATCTTCCGGCAATACAAGTCGAGAGGACGAACAGTCTGTTTCGCAAATGCATTTCCGAAGCAGTTCTTCGAGTATGCGGCTTCCGGTAAAAGAAGACTGAGCGTTACGACACTCTCATGCAGGTACGCTGAAGTGCCGTTGCAGCACGCCGAATCCCTTGGCCGGGATGAATCGGTGTCCGCCGACATCACCCGGGCTCGCTGGCCCGAACTTGGATATCCGGATCTTCCTATCATCACTCCGCGGGAGGCCGGCAAGCATTTATGGAGTATCACGGCAAGGCACGCGTTCACGCTCTTCGAATACTGGTTGACGGACTATGCCGGCCATGGAAGAGACATGGCGATTGCCGTTGAAACGCTCGAACGTTTCGATGGTATGCTCGGAGGGCTGCTCGAAAATTTCGACCATCGGGAGTGTACCCTCATTTTGACCAGCGATCACGGCAATATTGAAGACCTTTCGACAAAATCCCACACCCGTAATCCCGTCCCCTGCATTCTTGCAGGGCGAAAACACCGGGACCTCAGCACAGTTCTGAAAAACCTCGTTCACGTAACTCCTGCGCTTCTCGCCTCACTGTAAATCGCATGACCACATCTCCGTGGAGCCGGAGACCAGCGGTACGGGCAGTGTTGTTGTTCACTTCGGGCATCATCCTGTCCACATTCTTCCGGCCGACAATCATTTCAGTCTTCAGCGCGATCAGCATCCTCGCGGCGCTTTTCGTGTTCTCGCGGGTGAGGGTCTCCTCATCAATACTTCCGTCGCTGTATGTCCACGCGGTTATGGTATTGCTTGGGTTGCTCCTGAGCATCGCGCGGCAAGACCAGATACAGAACGACATCCTGGGGCCGAGATACTTTGGCGAACGCATACTCATTCATGGCAGAATCGAGTCGGAGCCGGTGAAAAGGGGAGCCCGAGCGGACATGATTGTCCGCACCGAGTCCATCCGCAGGGATTCGGCTGAGATTCAGGCTCAGCGGCGTCTTCTCGTCCAGATCGTGCGGAAGGCACACTGGTCGGATCCGGACTCGCTCGCGATAGGTGATCGGATCATGATCGAAGGGTATCTCGAAGCACTTCCAGGTGCGCGCAATCCGGGAGAGTTCGATTATGGCCGCTACCTGGCGTTGAACGGGATACAAGGGTTCGTCACCGTCCGAGACACGAATTCAATTTCCCTCCTGGCAAGACCCGGTTCGTTCAGCCTCTCTGAGATTTCCGCCAAAGCGCAAAATAACATTTACAGTATTTATGACCGCTTTCATGGCCAAGGAGAGGCGAGCTTTCTCAAAGGTGTCGTGTTCGGATACCGCGGTGATCTATCCGCTGAGGTGAAAAAGGCATTTATGGACACCGGAACGATTCATATTCTCGCGGTCTCGGGATCGAATGTCGTCGTTGTAGCCCTGATTTTCTATTCGCTCATCGGCTTTCTGCGTGTCTCACCACGCGCTGCGACTGGTCTTACGCTGGTGGGATTGCTCTGGTACATGGTGATGACCGGAATGAGTCCTTCTGTCGTCCGGGCAACGATCATGGCTGGATCGATTCTTGTCGGGAATGTAATTGGCAGGAAGGGTGACATCTACAACTCGCTTGCCTTCGCGGCGTTGGTCATGCTGCTGTGGGACCCGTTGTACCTTCTGGATGTGGGTTTTCAGCTCTCCTTCGCAGCAGTACTTTCCATCGTATATTTCTTCCCAAAGCTTGAACCGCTGATTAGCCTTCTTCCGGCGAAGCTGGTTCGAATCACGGGGGTCGACTCGACATTGAAGCTTTTCGCAGTATCAGTTGCGGCACAAATAGGCACTCTGCCGTTTTCCGCCTACTACTTCGGTCAGGTGTCACCTGTTTCAATTCTCGCGAATCTGGTCGTTGTACCGGTCAGCGGATTGAATACACTTCTTGGGTTTGCCACGCTCGGGGCCGCCTACATTTCCGGCTGGCTCGCTTCATCCTATGCGGCTCTCAACGACCTCCTGGTTTCACTCCTCTTGAAATTCGTCACATGGAGTGCAAGCGTTCCGTATGCGCATATGGAGACCGTGGGTGTAGGAGCTATGTCCGCCGTCTTCTATTACGCAACGGTAGCAGCGCTCTTCAATCGGCGAAATCCTCGAGTTGTGGTATGGGCTTTCGGTGTAATCTTGTTGGGAATGAATGTGTCCTTCTATGCAGAAGCCTTCACCCGGCGTGGCGGCATGTTCACCGTGACCGTCATCGATGTGGGCCAGGGGGATGCGCTCCTTCTCGAGTTTCCCAACAACCGGCGAGTCATGATAGACGCGGGACCGACCTACAGCCAGGGCGACGCTGCTCAGAGAACCATTGCTCCCTATCTCAAGAAGAGGGGGATACGGGCTCTTGACGCTCTTATCCTGTCACATCCACACGATGATCATATCGGCGGGTGTATCTCTCTGCTCAAGAGCATTCGTGTGGGATCTCTTATTGTTGCTGATACTGCCCCCGTTTCGAAATCGTACGAAGCGGTGCTCAGCGCTGTCAGAGAAAGGGGGATCCCGATTTCTGTTGTTCGCGCCGGTGAAAGCTTGCAATTTGACCCTGCGACGCGCATCTTTGTGCTCCAGCCGGGGTCTGTGCTTGCAGGGGGTGACCTCAATAATCAATCGCTTGTTCTGAAAACGTGTTATGGCTCAACGTCGTCGATACTCACCGGCGATGCAAGCACTGAGGTCGAGGATCGAATTCTTCGCACGTCCACTGATTTGTTGATGAGCGACGTGCTCAAAGTCGCTCACCATGGTGCGGCGACGAGTTCGAGTGAGGGATTCCTGAAGGCTGTTCGGCCGTCGCTGGCTCTGATATCGGTTGGTCGGCTGAACAAGTTCAAGCACCCATCGCGCGCGGTTCTATCTCGCTACGGGCAACTTGGCATTCCCATTCGCCGGACGGATCTGGATGGAGCCGTGATCCTGCAGAGCGATGGGATGAAAATCCGTCTGATTCCCTGGATCCGATCGGGATTGATCTGAGAGAAGCATGGGACTACAGTCACGGAGTTGCACATGTGGGACAATGCTGTTGCGGTTGGGATGTCTGGAATCATCAAATCGGTATACTGGAGGTCGTGATGGAAGATCAATTCAAAGAGGAACGGGCACGATGGGCGAAGGAACGTCTCCGCCCGGCTCTTGAGAAGCTCCCGGGGCGAAAGGAATCAGTCGAGACGGACTCGGGCATTCCGGTTGAGCCTCTCTACCTGCCGTTCGCGATGGATTATCAGTCTCAACTGGGGTTTCCCGGAGAGCCTCCGTTTACGAGAGGAGTGTATCCCGCGATGTACCGCAACAGACACTGGACCATGCGCCAGTATGCCGGGTTCGGGACTGCAGAGGAGTCAAATCGGCGATACCTCTACTTGATTGATCAGGGGACCACGGGGTTGTCCGTCGCGTTCGACCTGCCGACGCAGATCGGGTATGATTCCGACCATGAACTCGCCGAAGGAGAAGTCGGGAAAGTCGGAGTGGCGATTGACACGCTGGCAGATATGGAAACGCTCTTCAGCGGCATTCAGCTTGACAAAGTGACTACCTCGATGACGATCAATGCAACGGCGGCAATCATGCTCTGCATGTATGTTGCCGTGGCAAAGAAGCAGGGAGTGAACCTCAAGAACATTTCGGGCACAATTCAAAACGACATTCTGAAAGAGTACATCGCCCGCGGAACGCACATCTTTCCTCCGAAGCCTTCGATGCGACTTGTGACCGATGTCTTCGAGTGGTGCAGTCAGCACCTGCCACGCTGGAACACGATCTCGATCAGCGGATATCACATCCGCGAAGCCGGGTCCACCGCGGTGCAGGAACTCGCGTTCACGTTGACGAACGCCATCGCATATGTTCAGGCGGCGATCGACAGGGGCCTGAACGTTGACAAGTTCGGGTCGCAGTTGTCGTTCTTCTTCAACGCCCACAGTAATTTCTTTGAAGAAATCGCCAAGTTCCGGGCGGCACGAAGACTCTGGGCGAGGATCATGAAGGAGCGATTCGGGGCGAAGCTGGAAGAGACCATGAAGCTGCGGTTCCATGCTCAAACTGCCGGATCAACGCTCACAGCTCAGCAAATAGACAACAACGTTGTCCGTGTTACTCTTCAGGCGCTTGCAGCGGTGCTTGGAGGATGTCAGTCCCTCCACACTAATTCACGCGACGAAGCCCTCGCCCTGCCAACTGAGGACTCGGTTCGTCTCGCGCTCAGGACGCAGCAAATTATCGCAAATGAATCAGGCGTCACTGATACCATCGATCCTCTTGGCGGCTCGTACTACGTGGAATCGCTCACGAATGAAATCGAGAGCCGCGTATGGGAACACATCAGGAAGGTCGACGAGCTGGGCGGAGCGGTGTCCGCGATCGAACAGCAGTTCTACCAGACGCAGATAGCTGAGAGCGCTTACAAGTATCAGGTGGCGATCGAGCGGAAGGAGAAGATCATCGTCGGAATGAATGAATACAAGGTCGGCGATGAAGAGATGCCTCCCATTCTCCATATCGGCGAGGGAACGCGGGCGAAACAGATCGGAAAACTCCGTGAGATCAAGGCCGCGCGGGACCAGCGGAAGGTGGACGAGTCCTTGAAGCAACTGCATGCGAACGCAGGGACGGATCAGAATCTTGTTCCATACCTGCTCGATGCCGTTGAGGCGTATGCGACGATCGGCGAGATTTCGGACGAGCTTCGAAGTGTATGGGGAGAGTACGACAAGTAGTCTGATGACAAAGCCTGCTGTGACCGTCACCTTTCAGCGCGGTGCTTTGTCTCTTTTGGTCATTTTGTCTATATTAAGACATGAGAGTTTCGAAGGCAAACATCAAGTACTTTCGGTCCTTGTCGCAGAAGAAGGTCCGCCAGGCTGAGAAGGTGTTCGTTGTGGAAGGCTGGCGGGCATTGAAGGAAGTACTGAATTCGTCCTCGAAGGTCGAGACCGTCGCTGTCCTTTCCCGCTACTTTGAGGATCCTGATTACAGGTCGATTCTCGCGAGTCTGGGAGAGCGGGGTGCTGACATCAAAGAGATCAGCGAGGTTGAGCTTGGCCAGGTGGCCGATACGGTTCACGCGCAGGGAGTGTTGGCGATCGTTCACCAGCCAATACACTCGCTTGAGAGCGCGGACTTGGGTCAGGTATCCGTCGTTGTTGCGGTGGACGCTGTCAGCGATCCCGGGAACCTCGGTTCTATCGTACGCTCGTCGGATTGGTTCGGCGCCGATGTGGTGCTGCTCGGTCGTGGATGCGTAGAGCTGTACAATGACAAAGTCGTTCGGTCCACAGTCGGTTCCTTGTTTCATGTCCCCATTGTCGAGGGGGTCGATCTTCCCGCTGCACTTTCAGCCATGAAGCGGAAGGGCTTTTCTGTTGTAGCGCTGTCTGGCGATGGCAAACAATCCTACTCGACCCTGAAGCAACCGGAACGGACCGTTTTTGTGTTTGGAAATGAAGCGCATGGCGTGTCAAGGGAAGTGCTTGCCGTCGCAGATCTCGTTGTTCGGATTCCAAAATACGGAAAAGCAGAATCGCTGAACGTCGGAGTAGCGTGCGGGATAGTGCTTGCGCAGGTGCGGGCCGAAAAAGAGGAGAAGAGAGGAGGCTGATCGTCGTATGCTGACCGCCGTACCGGGAATCAAAGTGGGACATTTCACCGACGCCAAATCGCTCACCGGCTGCACGGTCATTCTGTGCCCTCCAAACACCAAAGCGAGTTGTGAAGTCCGCGGGAGTTCTCCGGGAAGCAGAGAGCTGGCGTTGCTCGCTCCCGAGAAGTCGGCGCAGGAGATCCACGCAATCCTGCTCACCGGCGGAAGTGCATTTGGATTGTCCGCGGCCGACGGCGTGATGCGGTGGTTGGAAGAGCATTCGATCGGGTACTCCACGCCATGGGCCAGGGTCCCGCTTGTTCCCACTGCAGTGGTGTTCGACCTGAATGTCGGAAGCAATATCGTCCGTCCTGATGCCTTGAGCGGTTACCAGGCCTGTGCTGCCGCGAGTGACGAGGACAAGCGAGAAGGAAACGTCGGAGCGGGAACCGGATGTACTGTTGGAAAGTGGAAAGGGCTTGAGCACTGCATGAAAGGGGGAATCGGGACAGCCTCGACGGCACTCGCTGGCGTGATTGTGAGCGCGATTGCCGTGGTCAACGCTGTGGGTGATGTCGTTGATGCGGACGGTTCTGTCCTCGCAGGCGCCCGCAAGCCCGAAGGAGGATTTTTTGGGACGACCGAGACACATCGCCCCCTCTCCAGGGGAAAAGTCCTTGAAGAAACCAATACGACGCTCGTCGTGGCCGCGACGAACGCGCTGTTTTCGAAGCTCGAATTGTTCCGCATTTCCCAGCGTATGCATGATGGGATGGCCAGAGCGATCGTTCCGGTACACACATCATTCGACGGTGATGTCGCGTTTGCCCTCTCGTGCGGACAGGTCGCAGCCGATCTCGATCTTGTGGCCGAACTGGCCGCTCAAATGACAGCAGAGGCAATCCGACGGGCCGTGAAATCGGCGAAGAACGTGACAGGGATCCCGGCATTGAATGGATAACGGTTCCTGTTTGCCTTTCTTGGATTCTATTCGAATTTGCTTTATCTTTTTCGTCGCAGATAAGGGTCCCTCCTTGTTCAATCGTTCCATTGCAGGTCTCGAATCCCTATGAAAACTTCTCGCGCAGCGGGACGCGTCACGTTGCCGCGTGCGCTCTCGAAGCTTGGCATCGCATCGCGGACGCAGGCGCTAGGCTTGATTGAGAAAGGCCTTGTTTCGGTCAACGGTAAGATCGAAGTGAATCCGCATCGATGGGTCGATATGTCCGGCGACCGTATCGAACTTGAAAACCAGCTCGTGAAGCGGAAGTCTTTTCGCTATCTCGCACTGCACAAACCTCCGGGATTCGTCACAACAAGGTCCGACGAACGCGGTCAAGAGACGGTTTTCGACCTACTTGGAGAAAGCGGGGAAGGGCTTTCAGCGATCGGCAGGCTTGACAAGGATTCCAGCGGATTGCTGCTCTTCACGAATGATCACCAGCTCGCAAATATGCTGACGAGTCCGGAGTCTGATATCCAGAAGAAGTACTATGTATGTCTCGACCGGCCTATCGGGAGAAAGGAGTTGATCCTCATCACCGACGGCATCGACCTGAGAATCGAAGGACACCCTCATCATACGAAGCCTGCGCAAGCCTCGCAGCTTTCGCCCGGGATACTGGAATTCTCGATTACAGAAGGAAAGAACAGACAAATCCGGCGGATGATGGAATCCATTGGATACGAAGTTATGTCACTGAAAAGAATCTCCGTCGGGTCCCTGCAATTGGGAGGTCTGCGCGAAGGGGAGTTTCGGGACCTGTCGGCTGAAGAAGTTCAACTACTGAGAACGGGACTCCGTCGTTCCAATCCGGCCGAACATAAACGGGAACCTGCACTCCGTCGCTCGAATCCGGCCGAATATAAGCGGAAACCCGGACACCGTCGCTCCAATTCGGCCGAACATAAACGGAAACCTGGACTCCGCCGCTCCAATCCGGCCGAACATGAACGAGAACCTCGACTCCGTCGCTCCAATCCGGCTGATCATAAGCGGAAACCTGGACCCGGCAAACGAAGAGGCTGAGACATGTCAAATGTCGTCTCCCGGACGGTAGAGGTCTGTGTCTTCAAACGAAACAAGGACGCTCCGCGGTATCTGCTACTGAAGAGATCGGAAAACGAAAGCCTGTACCCCGGGATGTGGCAGTTGGTTACCGGATCGGTGCATGACGGGGAACCAGCGGCAAGAGCCGCCATGCGTGAGTTTCAGGAAGAGACAGGATTGACTCCATTGCGATGGTGGGTCATACCTTTTGTAAATTCGTTCTACGATGCGTCGAACGATACGGTTCACGTCAGTCCGTGCTTTGCCATCGAAACTGACCCGGAGCAAACGCCGCTGCTTTCGCATGAGCATCAAGAATATGCGTGGTGCGTCCTTGCGGCAGCTCATGCGCTGCTTGTCTGGCCCGGCCAGCGACAGGAATTGCAGATTGTCCATGAGTACCTCGTCGGGGGACAGGAAGCATCCCGGCTGTTATCACTATCGTTGTAGTCTAACACAAAGGAGTCGTCATTGGGTTTACTTGTCGTTGGTTCCGTCGCGTTCGATTCCATCGAAACGCCCTTTGGTAATGTGAAGGATGCTCTGGGAGGGTCGGCCATCTACATTTCGGTGGCGGCGAGTTATTTCACCGCGCCCGTCAGGTTGGTTGCTGTTGTCGGCGGCGATTTCCCCCGGGAGCACATACGCTTCCTCGAAAGCCGCGACATCGACGTCGACGGCCTGCAGATCGTGCGCGAGGGGAAGACGTTCCGGTGGGGAGGACGGTACCACTACGACCTCAACATGAGAGATTCGCTATACACGGACCTGAATGTCTTCGAGAAGTTCGACCCGATCGTGCCCAGCGGATACAAGAACAGCGCGTACGTCTGCCTCGGGAATATCGATCCGACGCTGCAGAGACATGTCCTCGAACGTGTTGGCAAGCCCAGGTTGGTTGTTGGCGATACCATGAATTATTGGATCGAGCACAAGCCGAAAGAACTCACGGAGACCCTGAAGATCATGGATGTCCTCGTTGTCAACGAATCGGAGGCGCGCTTGTTGACGAACGAACCCAACCTGATCAAGGCCGCGAAACGGATCATGAAAATGGGGCCGAGGATCATCATCATCAAGAAGGGGGAACACGGTGCCGTGCTGGTGACCGAGGAAACGATTTTCTCCGCGCCTGCATATCCGCTTGAGAACATCAACGATCCCACCGGGGCAGGTGACGCGTTCGCCGGAGGGTTCGTGGGCTGGCTGGCACGCACGGACGATCTCTCTCCCGAGAATCTGAAGCGCGCCGTCGTCTATGGAAGCACACTCGCATCGTTCTGCGTCGAGAAGTTCAGCGTCGACGGAATGAAGGACCTGACATATCTCCAGATCCAGGACCGATACCGGGCCTTCATGCAGATCTCGCGGTTTGATGAAAGGTAATCGTCATGCGATCGATTGAGTGGTGCAACGGCAAAGTCAGATTTCTCGATCAATCGCAGCTTCCGACAAGAGAGAGCTACATCGAAACCGATGATGAGGACGTCGTCGCCCGCGGGATCAGGACCCTTGCGTTGCGTGGTGCGCCCTTGATCGGCATCGCGGCATCGTACGGTTTCGTACTCGCGTTCGACCGCCAGAAGCCCGTTAATGCCCGGTCTTTTGCCGCGTTCGTCGAACGCACGACCCACCTGTTCGCCTCCACACGCCCGACCGCCGTGAACCTCTTCTGGGCTCTGAATCGCATGCGGAACGTCGCCATCGAATCGGCCGGCAAGTCCTTCGCGAGCATTCATACGACTCTTCTCGCGGAAGCGATGGCAATTCACACAGAAGATGAAGAAATGTGCCGGCTCATTGGCCAGTTCGGGGCGGAGCTGCTTCCCAATGCTGCGAGCGTCCTGACACATTGCAACACCGGGAGCCTGGCGACCGGGGGCGACGGAACCGCTCAGAATATTTTGAGAACAGCGTGGGAACAGCATAAGCTCAAACACGTCTATATGGACGAGACGCGTCCCCTCCTCCAGGGTGCGCGTTTGACTGCCTGGGAGTTGCGGCAGCTTCAAATCCCCTCCACGCTTATCACAGACAGCACCGCAGCGTTTCTGCTTCAACAAGGCAAAGTCAATGCGATTGTTGTCGGTGCGGATCGTATCACGCTGAACGGGGACGTGGCCAACAAAGTGGGGACATACAGCCTGGCAGTGCTTGCACGATATCATAAAGTCCCATTCTATGTCGCAGCGCCAAGCACAACAATTGATTTCGAGATGGTGTCGGGGAGTGAGATTCCGATAGAACAACGAAGCAGTCTGGAAGTCACGATGATTGGTGATTACGTCATAGCGCCTGAAGGAGTGGATGTCTATTCGCCGGCGTTCGATGTGACCCCGAATGACCTCATCACGGCAATCGTAACCGAAAAGGGAGTACTGAGAAAGCCATTTCGTGATGCGCTCGATGTGCTGAAAAAGCAGGACATGTCGAAACTGATCCGCAAAGCGGTCTTTCGCTGAGTGCGGCGATGATTACCAAGACCGAGGCCGTTGTCCTGAAATCGATGAACTACCGTGACAGCAGTAAAATCGTCACGTTCTACACCCGCCGCTTCGGGAAGGTAAAATGCCTCGCAAAAGGGGCCAGGCAGGCGAAGAGCAAATTTGGCGCCGGTCTCGAGCCGATCACGAACGTCCTGCTTGTCCTGTACAAGAAAGAGAACCGTGAACTGCAGCTGGTCTCGCAGTGTGATGCGGTCAAAACCTACAAAAGGATCAATAGTGAGCTCGAACGTATGGCCGTCGCCCTTGCCGTACTCGAACTCGTGAACCAGCTGGCGCACGACGAAGAAGAAAACAAAGCGCTGTACGACTTGCTGGTCGAGACTCTGGATGAGATCGAGCGTGCCGGAAAGAACTTCGTGAACCTGTTTTTCGCCTTCGAAATCCGGTGTGCATCGATTTTCGGTTATTCGCCCGACATCGAGTCTTGCATGGACTGCGGGCGAAAGCTGGATGAGATCGGGCCAGACGGGTCCGCTGTATTCCAGCTGTCGAGGGGCTCTGTCATCTGTGGTCCCTGCAGTTCCCAGGTAGGTGTTGCTAAAACCAACATCCATCTGCAGAAAAGAGCCTTCCAGGGAATCGGGGAGCACCGAAATCAGGAGGACGGAAACACACGTATTTCCCTAAGCACGCTGAAGATTCTGCACCGGTTTCTCACGGCACGGCTCGAATCCGTCGCTTCGGTTGAGTTCACGGCAGCGGCGGGGAACGAAATTGATGGAACTTTGCGTTTATATTTGCGTCAACATTTTGAGGATCTCAAGCCCATAAAATCATTAGACATCTTGAGGAATTTCGTTGTTTCAGAGGAAGGACAGCCCCCCTGAATACCGGGGTTGTTCAATGACTAACCAATTATCAAAGGATTAACACAGTGTCGAGGAGATTTTCCATGTCGATGAAATCAGTTGTTGCTGCAGTACTGCTCATTGCTCTGGGCATCGTTTTTGGAGTAACGCTCGTGTCGAGTTTCAAGGGAGTCGATTTCACATTTGCGGGGCAGGATGTCAAGCTCGGTGCTCAGTCGAAGCAATCCACGCCGCACCCTACACTGCAGTCGCTCAACGAGGCGTATCACGGAATAGCGAAGGAAGTGACGCCGACGGTTGTCTACATTGTCGTGACGTCCAAGCCGAAGAATGGCCGAAGTTCCCAGAATCCTTTTTTCCATTTCTTCGGTCCAGATATGCAGACTCCGAGGCAGCAGCCTGAAGTAGGCGCTGGATCCGGAGTCATACTCACCCAGGATGGATACATCCTCACCAACAATCATGTTGTTGAAAGTGCAAACTCGGATGGCATTGAAGTGACGCTCTGGGACAACAGAGTATTCAAGAAAGCGAAACTGATCGGCACAGATAAGTACACGGATCTGGCGGTAATCAAAGTCGATGTTCAGGATTTGCCGGTACCTCACCTCGGGAATTCAGATAACGTGGAGGTCGGGCACACGGTGTTCGCGTTCGGCAACCCTCTCGGTCTTACGTCCACGATGACGCAGGGAATCGTGAGCGCGCTCGGACGCCAATTGAGGATCATCGAAGATGGTTCTCCGTTGGGCATCGAAGATTTCATTCAGACGGATGCAGCAGTGAACCCCGGAAACAGCGGCGGTGCTCTGGTGGACGTCAAGGGGGAGGTCGTCGGCATCAATTCGGCGATTGCCACGACTAACGCCCGATATCAGGGATACAGTTTTGCGATTCCGATCAACCTCGCGAAGAAAGTCGCGACTGACCTGATCAAATACGGAAAGGTGCGTCGCGGGTATATCGGTGTGTCTATACAATCGGTTGATGCGACCCTCGCGAAGGCGAATGGTCTCAGCAAACCGTCGGGGGTCTTTGTGCAGACCGTGAACCCGGGCAGTGCGGGGGCCGAAGCAGGGCTGAAGGAGGGAGACATCATTCTCTCTGTCGATGGAAAAGAAGTCAATACTTCGAATCAACTTCAGACGATTGTTGCTTCGCATTATCCTGGTGAGAACGTAACTCTCAAAGTGTATCGAAATGGAAAGTCATTCGAGAAGAAGGTCACGTTGAAGTCCCGCGATGAAGCTGAGGAGGAAGTGGCCGCCAGGAATCCGAAGGATGAATCCGAGGAGCCGACGGATGCGGGCTCCAAAGGAACGTTGGAGCTCGAGAATCTTGGCATGACTGTCCGCAATCTCGATTCAAAAGTGAAGAAGGAGTATGGCGTAGAGAACGGTGTGCTCGTGGAGAATGTTGAGCCGATGAGCGAGTCGAACAAGCGCGGACTCGCTGCAAGCGACGTCATCGTAAGCGTCGGTGATCAGAACATCTCTTCGGTGGCACAGTTCGACAAGGTCCTGAAAGGGAAGAAGGCGGGAGATGCAGTTCTCATGAGAGTCAAGGGGAAGGACAAGTCGATGCGTTTCGTGGCGATTGAGGTCCCTGGGAAGTAAACCCTGGACGAATGCTGATATTGAAGGGCGCAGGATTCCTCCGCAGTGAGCGGGCGAAACTTGCGCCTTTTGGTTTTTGGCCGATTGATAATCGGACCAATTTTCGCTTTATTGGTTATAGGCACCTTGAAAAACTGCAAGAACCAAAGGAGTTCACGTTGATCCGATACCTTACTGCAGGTGAATCGCACGGCCAGGCACTCGTCGGTGTCATCGAAGGAATCCCAGCCGGGCTCCCCATGACAGCCGAATACATCAATCATCAACTGTGGCGCCGGCAGCAGGGGTATGGAAGAGGCGGAAGGATGCGCATAGAATCGGATGCCGTTGAGATTCTCTCGGGCATCCGTTTTGGAAAGACGCTTGGATCTCCGATCTCGTTGTTGATCAGGAACAAGGATTGGCAGAACTGGACAGAGAAAATGGCGGTAGGCGGAGATGGCAAGGGCGTTGAGAAAATCTCCGTTCCCAGGCCAGGTCACGTGGATTTTGCTGGCGCTCAGAAATACGCCTTCGACGACATCCGGAATACTATTGAACGTGGAAGTGCGCGTGAGACTGCAATGCGTGTCGCGTGCTGCACTATCGCACGCAAGTTGCTGGAGGACTTTGGGATTTTCATCGGGAGCCATGTCATCTCAATCGGCCAGGTGAGAGTCACTGATCGGAAAGTCATCGACAGGATTTTCGGAAAGCTCATAACTGCCTCGTGCGGCTCGTACAAGATTACAGAGGAAGCCGACAAGTCTGAAGTCCGAATACTCGATGACTCTCTTTCGAAAAAGGCAATCGCTCTGATCAAACGGGCGAAGAAGCTCGGCGATACGCTCGGAGGGGTGTTTGAGGTTATTGTGACTGGATCTCCCATCGGGTTGGGGAGCTACGTGCATTATGACCGGAAGCTGGATGGGTTGCTCGCTCAAGCGCTCATGTCGGTACACGCCGTCAAGGGTGTTGAGATAGGGGCTGGATTCGCGAATGCTGCCGAGTTTGGGTCTAAGGTGCACGATGGATTCGATCTCAGGGGCGGGAAGGTCATTCGGTCTTCGAACAAAGCCGGCGGACTGGAGGGAGGAATCACGAATGGCGAGATGATTGTCCTCCATGCAGCCATGAAGCCGATTTCGACACTTGCCAACCCGCTGCAATCCGTTGATCTGAGGAAGATGAAGACTGTCGGCGCACGCTATGAGCGATCGGACGTCTGCGCTGTTCCGGCCTGTTCGGTGATCGGCGAAGCGGTCATCGCGCCTGTTCTCGCGAACGCATTTCTTGAGAAATTTGGCGGAGATTCGATCCGGGAGATGAAGACCCGATTTAGAAAGCCAAAGTGACCCGCTTTTTGCCCGTCAGACTCTGCTTCACTGATACCACGACCCATGCATGAAGGGGTGAGCATTTCCTCCTCGGAAAGCACCTCATCTTCCCGGCCGATAAGTTCAAAACTCCCTCGGATTCAGACTTTTCCTTCAATTCCTCGCGATTTCAATCCTTGACTATCATTTTCGATTATGCTATATTTTGCAAGGAATAATGATTGATTCTTCAAGCAACTGTTCACCAAAGGTCCATATTTGTAGACGTGAGGAGGTGCTTTAGACTTCAGCGCAGTAGAACTCGTTCTACGTTCCAACGGAAAACTTAACCGCAAGGTGCTCGTTTTGAATCACAATTACGAGCCGTTGAGCGTCTGCAACGTAAAAAAGGCTGTTATCCTTCTGTTTCTTGGGAAAGCTGAGTTGATCGAAGCTTCTGATGGTAGGTCCCTTCATGCCGTTTCGATGACGATGCCGTTCCCGAGCATCGTTCGCCTCTCTATCTACGTTCGTATCCCCTTCAAGAAGATTGTACTTTCTCGAAAAAATATTCTGCGCCGCGATGGACACCGATGTCAGTATTGCGGGCGCGGTGATGTGCCGTTGACTGTGGATCACGTAATTCCAAGGGCGAGAGGGGGCGAGGATACGTGGGAGAATCTTGTCGCTGCATGCGTGCGATGCAACAACAAGAAGGGGGATCGGCTGCCGGGTGAAGTGATGATGTCTTTGAAAAGGAGGCCGATCCGTCCAAATCACGTTATGTTTATTCGTGATTTTGTGGGAAGTGTGGACGATGGCTGGAAACCGTATCTCTTCATGAATTGAGTGCTTAGAGAATCTGGCGATGTGTCGTTAGAATACGAGTGGCGAAAGGAGATTGCAGCGAGCGTTGAGCCAAAGAAAGAAAGTCATCCTGAGCGGTATGCGCCCAACGGGGAAGTTGCATCTTGGCCATCTTGTCGGCGCATTGGAAAACTGGGTTTCGCTTCAGGGTGAATACCAGAACTATCATCTGATAGCGGATTATCACGCTCTTACGACGAATCCTGATTCATCCGAGATCTACGAAAACTCGGTGGATATGCTCGTCGACTGGTTATCTGCCGGGCTCGATCCGGCAGTGAGCCCGATGTTCAGGCAATCACGGGTAAAGGAACATGCAGAGCTGCATCTGATTTTTTCGATGCTGATTACCACTTCCAGGCTCGAGCGGAATCCCACGCTCAAAGAGCAGGTTCGTGACCTGGAAATGGACACAATCGTGTATGGCCATTTGGGATATCCCGTGCTGCAGGCAGCTGATATTCTTCTGTACAAAGGCGATGTCGTTCCCGTTGGTGAGGACCAGCTTCCTCATATCGAAATTACGCGGGAGATCGCCCGCCGGTTCAACGCACAGTACGCGGCGGCGAAACCGGTGTTCCCCGAGCCGGAGGGGAAGCTTACAAGATTTGCGCGGCTTCCAGGTTTGGACGGACGTCGCATGAGCAAATCGATCGGCAATACCGTGCTCCTTTCTGATCAGCCCGACGTGATCAAGAAGAAACTGAAAGGGGCCGTGACAGATCCCCAGAAGTTGCGGAAGGGGGATCCCGGACATCCGGATGTCTGTCTCGTATTTGCGTACCATAACAAGTTCAATCCGGAAGAAACAGCGGAAATCCGGTCAGGATGTGAGAGTGGGGCATTGGGATGCGTTGACTGCAAGTTGCGATGTGCCGGCAGGATAGTGGACGCGCTCGGACCTCATCGAGAGAAACGTTTGTACTACGAAAATCATCTCGACGAGGTCAAGTCGATCCTGAGCGATGGGGAAGAGAAGGCCAGAACCATCGCGCATCAGACGATGAGCGAAGTGCATGAAGCGATGAAGATGGGGTGAGCCGCGACTTCTGTCGTGACAGCCAAACCAAGATGCCAGATCAAACATATACTATAAAGCTTCACGAGTTCGAAGGGCCGTTGGATCTCCTCCTGTTTTTCATCAAACGGGACGAGCTCGATATCTACAACATCCCGATCTCGAGAATTACGAAAGAGTTTCTGGACTACGTCCATTACATGGAAGCGCTCGATCTGGAAATTGCAGGAGAGTTTCTTGTCATGGCGGCTGAGTTGATGCAGATAAAAGTGAAGACGCTTCTCCCGCCCGAACCTGGGCAGGAAGAGGAACAGGATCCGCGGGCGAACCTGGTGAAACGCCTCGTCGAGTACAAACGCTTCAAGGAGGTAGCCGTCGGCATGGTGGTTCAGGAAGCAGCCCAGCGGAAGGTGTTCTATCGCGGATACTACGAGGCCGACCCGAGGGTTACCACCCAGCAGGAAGAGGACGAGTCGCTCAGGGACGTTTCGCTCTTTGATTTGATTTCATCTTTCAAGTTCGCAATCGAGCGCATGCCGAAGAAGTTCGTTCATGAAATTGTCCGGCTCAATGTGACGCTCGAGGAACAAATCGACTATATCAACGACTACTTCTCCAGGCGCTCGGAGGCTACGTTCTACGAGTTGGTGAAGGACATGGTAGAGCGGATCCGTGTCGTCGTCACGTTTATCGCGTTGCTCGAACTGATTCGATCGAACAGAATAGTGGTGCGCCAGGCGGAGCCGTTTGGCGAGGTATCTATCATGAGGAATGTGGCGTAAACCCCGATGGCTGAGACAATCACGACAACCCAACCAGGAGCAATGCTGCAAGTGCCGACCTCAGTGAGGAGCCTTGTGGAGGCGCTGATTTTCGGAGCACGCGAACCTTTGACCGTTCGCCAGATACAAGCGCTGTACGAAGACCAGGGTACCGAAGGGGCCGAGCCGCGCAAGATTTCATACGACGAGATCGCGCAGGTCGTTGAAGAGTTGAATGCCGAGTATACGTCATCTGATAAGCCTTTTCGGGTCATCCAGATTGCTGGCGGCTACCAGTTTGCCACGCTGCCGGCCTATGCGGAGTGGCTTGGCAAGCTTTACAAAGAGCAGACCCGACGGAAACTGTCCCAGTCGTCGGTGGAAACGCTCGCCATTATCGCGTACAAGCAGCCGATTACAAAACCCGAACTGGAGGCAATTCGCGGTGTCAATTGCGACTACGTGCTCAGCACGCTGCTGGAAAAGGACCTCGCGACCATCGTTGGACGTGCCCCGACAGTTGGAAGGCCGTTACTCTACGGCACCTCAAGAGAGTTTCTGAGGCATTTCGGTTTGAATGATCTGAATGACCTCCCGAAGCCTCGCGAAATCCAGGAGATCCTCGGAGACAGTCAGTTTGAGACCGAGCGGCGTATGCTGGAAGCACAGCAGGGAATGGAAGAGGTGAAGCAGGAAGAGGACTTCAAATCCCGCTTGCCTCATATCCCGAAGCGAAAAGCCGGGTTGGATGACGATGTCAAGATCCTGCCGAGGAAGCGGACGCGGGAAATCAAGGTGCGCTTGGCTGACGAGGCAGGTGCCGTGACACCTGAAGCGGCAAAGGAGGAGCAGTCGGTAAACGTCTCTCCTGAAACGGTTTCTGCCTCCATGCTTGAAGATCAGCCTGTGGTTGTATCTGATGAGCTGGCACCGAGTGAGTCGGGCGCCGTTCCCACAGTTGACAATGAGTTGACGATTCAAAGTCAGCCATCAGAACCTGAAGTGGATTCCAGCGATGTCCTCCTTAGCGCAGAGCAATCCAGATACATAGGCCTCACGCAGTCGGATTCGACCGAACCATTGGTTGGGCCCGAAGAAGTCGTAAGTGAAGAGAAGGCCTCGCCTGTCGTGGAAGACCATCTGGAATTAGCGCCGAAAGTCTTAGAACTGCCCGCGGAAGAAGAGAATCCGCTTGTGATTGAGGAGGAATCGGCTGATGAAGCAACGGCCGCCGATACTGTCCAGGAGATTGATACGGAAACTGTTCTGCCGGCTGATGTTGCTGTGAAGGATGTGATTCCGACGCAGAAAGACGATACAGCCAGCGCGGGCGAAACTGTCAAGGATATAACCGAATTCACACCGCAAGCCGTTCCCCCAACAAGTGCGGACCACACTGAGGTTGTTTGGTACACGGAGTCTGAAATGGCGCATGCGGACGAGCCTGATGCTCACAATGGTTCCCAACCTAAGACCCGGTGGAAGTCGTGGAAAGAGAAGATTCAAGGGTTCATCAAAAAGCTATTCGGTTAAACAGGTTTCTCGCTCTCGCGGGGGTAGGCTCACGCCGAAAGAATGATGAACTGATTCTCTCCGGAGTCGTCAAGGTTAATGGCAAAATCGTTCGCGAGCTTGGAGTCAAAGTCGACCCGTTTTCCGACCGTGTGACCCTCCAGGGTCAAATCGTAGCCCTCCAGCGGAAGATTCACTACCTGCTTCTCAATAAGCCCAAAGACTGTATCACGACCACCAGCGACGAGCGCGGGCGTGTGACAGTGATGGACTATGTGAAAATGCGCGATCGGATTTATCCGGTTGGGAGATTGGATAGGAACACCACGGGTGTACTTCTCCTCACGAATGATGGAGAATTGGCCAACTCCCTTATACACCCGAAGGGCAAAATCGAGCGCGTGTATCGGGTGAAGCTCGAGCGGGGGATCGCCGACGAAGATTTCAGCCGGCTAAAACGCGGTGTGCGTTTGGAGGATGGAATTGCGAAGCCGCATGAGGCAGGAGTGATCCCGGGAACGAAGCGCAAGGAGATTTTCATAGCGTTGACGGAGGGACGAAACAGGGAAGTGCGCAGGATGGTCGAGACACTCGGCTATGAAGTGGATGCTCTCGAACGCGTATCGTTCGCAGGTCTTACGACGCAAGGTCTTGCCCGCGGACGCTGGAGAGCTCTCACACGGAAGGAAGTCAGACATCTGAAAGAACAAGCGGGATTGGAAGAGTAGCCTATGAGGTTTTCCCGAAGCAGTGGAATTCTCCTTCACCCGACGTCGCTCCCCGGTCCCTATGGCTGCGGAGACCTGGGCGAAGTCTCGAGACACTTCATCGAGTGGCTCGTCGTGGCCGGCCAGAAGGTCTGGCAGATTCTGCCGCTCGAACCGACGGGCTATGGAAATTCTCCGTACATGGCACTTTCAGCATTCGCCGGAAATCCTCTTTTGATTGGATTTGAGGCACTTCTGGCTAAAGGATGGCTGAAGCAGGAAGATCTCCTTCCGGTTCCCGCTTTTGAGTCAAACCGCGTAGACTACACAAAGGCTATCCCGTACCGCATGCTGGCGCTTCACAAAGCGGCGGACAGGTTTTTTGCCCAACACCGCGAGTCCGAAGAAGCCGACTTCCAATCGTTCTGCAAGGAACACTCGTCATGGCTTGAAGACTTCGCATTGTTCAAGGCGATTGAGGACCACTACGCCGGCGTCGAATGGACAAAATGGGACGCAGACCTGGCTCAGCGAAAACCAAAATCTCTCGAAGGTGCGCGCAACGAACTGGCGGGGGAGATTCAATTCTGGAAGTTCGCCCAATGGCAGTTCTACCGGCAGTGGGCAGATGTAAAGAAATACGCGAACGATCGGGGCATCAAAATCATTGGCGACATTCCGATCTTCGTGGCACATCACAGTGCGGACGTCTGGTCTCATCCCGAGCTCTACTTCCTTGATAAAAAGGGTAAACCCACCGTGGTCGCCGGGGTTCCGCCGGATTACTTCAGTGAGACGGGCCAGCGTTGGGGCAATCCACTCTATCGATGGGGGAAGATGGAGGAGGATCGGTTCCAGTGGTGGGTCGAACGCTTCCGGCGCACGTTTCTCCTTGTCGACATCGCGCGCATCGATCACTTCCGTGGTTTCGTCGGTTATTGGGAAATACCGGCCACTGAAAGAACCGCTGTCCGCGGTCGTTGGGTTGCCGGGCCGAAGGAGAAACTGTTCAAGGCCGTGCAGCGAAAACTCGGTAACCTGCCGATCATTGCGGAGGATCTCGGTGTGATCACGCCGGATGTCATCGAGCTTCGTAACCAGTTCGAGTTTCCGGGGATGAAGGTGCTCCAGTTCGCTTTTGCCGGAGGTCCGGACAATCCGTTCCTTCCGCATCAGTATGAACACAACAGCGTTGTCTATACCGGGACTCACGACAACGATACCACCCGGGGATGGTACGAAAGCGCGACGGAGAGGGAAAAAACTTTTGTGAAGAAGTACTGCGGCGCAAATGGTCATGAAGCGCAGTTTGACCTGATGCGGCTCGCTTCGAGCTCAGTCGCCGACATGGCGATCTTCCCGTTCCAGGATGTGCTCGGCCTCGGAACTGAAGGCCGCATGAACTTTCCGGGCAAGGCCCTCGGCAATTGGGACTGGCGATTCTCATGGGACCAGGTCGGACCTGAGCACGCTCTGCGAGTCTACGAGATGTCAGCACTGTATGGTCGCGTTGCGCCCGACCGCCTCAACCTTCCCGAGTATCCTCAGAACCGGCGGCGACCATAGCTGCCGGACGAATGCTCTTTTCAGGATTCAATCACGAGAACGATAGTCACAGAGTATGAACGACCCACAACATCCGAAACACAAACCGTCAGAGCAGCAGGTTCCCGAGCATGAGGATTTGAACATCCTGATGCTGCGCCGTCGTGAGGAACTCGAGAGCCTGAAGAATGCGGGCATCAATCCCTATCCGTACGAATTTGACCGCACAGACTTCTCGAAGGATCTTGTCGACAGTTTCAAGGACGAAGCACCGCAGCGCACCGTCGTGGTTGCCGGGAGGATTCTCTCCCTGCGCCGCATGGGGAAGGCGTCCTTCTGCCACATACAGGATTCGCAGGGAAAGATACAGCTCTATCTGAAAAAGGAAGAGCTCGGTTCTGTGTACGACGCTTTCAAGCTGATGGACATCGGCGACCTCGTCGGTGTGAAGGGATTCGTTTTCCGTACAAAGATGGGAGAGGTGTCGATCCATGCGCAGGAATTGACGCTGCTGGCAAAGTCGCTGCGTCCGCTTCCGGTTGTCAAGGAAAAGGTCGACGAGCAGGGGAACAAGGTGGTGTACGACCCGTTCTCAGACAAGGAACTCCGCTACCGGCAGCGTTACGTCGACCTCATTGTGAATCCGGATGTCCGGCAGGTGTTCGTGAAGCGGGCAAAAATCATCAGCACCATCCGGCGGTTTTTTGACGATCGCGGATATCTGGAAGTGGAAACCCCGGTGCTTCAGCCCATCTACGGCGGGGCTTCTGCGCGGCCGTTCAAATCGCATCACAACGCGCTCGACATCGACCTGTACCTGCGAATCGCAGATGAATTGTATCTCAAGCGCCTGATCGTCGGCGGCTATGACGGCGTGTACGAAATATCCAAAGACTTCCGCAACGAGGGGATGGACAGGTCGCACAACCCCGAGTTTACAATGCTGGAGATCTATGTCGCCTACAAGGACTATCGCTGGATGATGGAGCTGGTCGAGCAGATGGTGTACGAAGTCGCGATGGCCGTCAACGGGACGCCGATCGCGAGCCTTGCCGGCCATGAAATCAACTTCACGCCTCCGTGGAAACGCATCACGATGTTTGACGCGATTCAGGAATTCACGGGCAAGAGCCTGCGCGGCAAGACCGAACAGGAACTGCGGGCGATCGCAAAGGAACTTCACATCGACGTTGAGCCCTCTGCGGGTGTCGGCGCCATCATCGATGAGATCTTCGGCCAGAAAGCCGAACCGTACCTGATCCAGCCGACGTTCATCACCGATTATCCGCTCGAGATGTCTCCGCTGGCGAAGAAGCACCGGACCGAACCCGGGTTGGTGGAGCGGTTTGAAGGGATTGTTAACGGTCACGAAATCTGCAACGCGTTTTCCGAACTCAACGATCCCATCGATCAGCGGGCCCGCTTCGAAGAACAAATGAAGCTCCGCGCCCGCGGCGACGAAGAGGCGCAGGTTCTCGATGAGGACTATCTGCGTTCACTCGAGTACGGCATGCCTCCCACGGCCGGTCTCGGCATCGGTATCGACCGTCTGACGATGCTGCTGACGAACAAGGATTCGATCCGGGACGTCATCTTCTTCCCGCAGATGAAACCGGAGAAGTGATGATCCGTTCGGTCGATTTTCGGTGAGTGCTCCGTCGACGATTCCACAAGCGAGATCACCCCTCATCCCCACACCGCATTATCAATTTCCCTCCTTTTTGCCTGAGTGAGGTGTCCCGATCAGTATTCGGGGCCAATGCGGCTTGTTTCTTGCATTTGTGCCAATTTTCGAGCATTTTGTGATAGATAGGAATTGGATGAGTTTCTGCAAGGTTTTCTGACGAAGGATTGGAGCATGAAGAGTAAGATTTCACTTTGGACGGTTGTCGCATTGATGGCAGTCAGCCTCTTCGCAGGAATGGAAATCAGGCAGCTGGTTTCCGGCGACTCGGTGATCGATCAGGCGGACAAGTTCCGCGAGGTCCTCAGCCTGACGCAGAAATACTACGTGAAAGAGGTGGATGCCAAGAAACTCACAGAGTCTGCTGTGGAAGGACTTCTGGACAAACTCGATCCCCACTCGGTCTATATCGCTCCGAAAGCCTTTGAGCAGGTCGCGGAAGAGTATCGCGGGAAGTTTGATGGAATAGGGGTCACCTTCACCATTCGAAATGATTCGATTCTCGTTGTGGATACATTTGGCGGCGGACCGTCCGCGAAAGTCGGCATCCAAACGAATGACCGCATCGTCCGCATCGGTGATTCTTCTTCTGTCGGCTGGAACAACGATCAGGTCAAGGCGCACCTCAGGGGGCCGAAGGGGACAAAAGTGAAAGTGGGAGTGCACCGGCCCGGGACAAAGGAACTGCTTGACTTCGAGATTATACGCGACGAAATAGCCATCACCAGCGTTGACATCGCCATGATGGTGAATGACGATATAGGCTATATCAGCGTCAACAAGTTCAGCGAACAGACAGCCGCAGAGATGGAGCAGGCGCTCAAGCGGCTGAAAACCCAGGGCATGAAGCGGTTGATTCTGGATCTTCGTTCGAATCCCGGCGGATTGCTCGAACAGGCATTTGAGATGGCAGATCTCTTCCTGGATGGCGGAACCAAAGAGACACCCCACAAGATCGTCTATACAAAAGCGCGCATCTCGGAGTTTGATGAGGTGTATTTCGCAAAGACCGGTCAGTCCTATGAAAATCTGCCGCTTATCGTCTTGCTGGGGAACTACTCGGCGAGCGCGAGCGAGATCGTCGCCGGTGCAATACAGGACTGGGATCGAGGCTTGATTGTCGGTGAGACAAGCTTCGGAAAAGGGCTTGTGCAGCGGCAATGGCGTTTGAAGGACGGATCGGCGCTGAGGTTGACCATCGCGCGTTATTACACGCCGAGCGGACGATTGATCCAGAGGGAGTACGAGGGAAAGGATAAGGAGGAGTATCAGAAGGAAGCGTTCGCCCGGAAGGAGAAAGAGGGGGAAAACCTCGAGCACAAAGCCGAAAGTGATTCGTCACATCCGGTCTTCCATACGCACGCCGGGCGTGTGGTCTACGGGGGCGGCGGCATCACGCCAGACTACGTTGTAAAGAACGCGCAACTCACCGCGTTGACACAGAGCATCCTCCGGCGTGGCCTGTACGAACAGTATGTCACTGCACACCTCGACGGGAAAGGCCTCTCCATCCGGTCCGAGTATTCGAAAAACTGGAAGAAATTCCGCGATTCCTTTACGATATCGGATGAAATGGTCACGGGGTTCCGGTCCTACCTCGAAGCTCACGAGCTCAAGGTCGACGAGAAGGAATTTCAGAAAGACCTCACATTCACAAAGACACGATTGAAGGCAACGTTCGCGAGAAATTTCTGGGGAAACGAGGGATGGTATCCATTGATGCTTCAGGTCGATGCTCAATACCAGAAGGCGTTGAGCCTCTTTCCGGAAGCTGAGAAGATTGCGAAGTTGAACTGACCCCGAGATGACGAAAAAAACACTTAGCCGGTGGACGCCGGCATCAGCCGCTTTTGCATGGATGGCCTTCTGCTCGTTGCTCTTGATGGGGTCGGGCATCCCTTCACATACGTACGCGCGTCCGGAAGTCGTTGCGTCTCCCGTTCTGCAAAGCCAGATGCTGGAGGTCGGCGAGGAACTGGAATACAAAGTTAGCTATTCGTTTTTCAACATCGGTACGATCCGGACTCAGATTGTTGAGAAGGAGCAGCGGGGCGGCAGAACTATCTACAAAACCCGCGCGCTCATCGATTCCAACCCGTCGTTGGACTGGCTCGTCAGTCTCCATATTCAGTTTTACAGCGAGATGGATGGCAGTGTGTACTCCTATTCCTGGGTGGAGGATGACAGCTCGAAGAATGGGGTCATCTTCAAGAGGTTCCGTTTCGACTACGAAACCAAGAAGGCGTTCCTCGAGAAGGGGAGAAAACTCACTTCCGGTGTGCGAAAGGTCGACTCGACCGAAACAATCGTCATTACTGACCAGTGTCAGGATGGCCTTTCGTTGTTCTACTATGCCCGTGAGCATGTCCTCGAGAAATCCCAGGTTCGAGTGCCGACGCTCATCGAGAACAAACTGGTCTACACATACATCAATTTCATGAATCGGCACGAGGATGCTGACATCGATGTGGTTGATTATCCTGTGGATGTCGTTGCATTCGACGGGAAAGCGGATTATGTAGGGATTTTCGGATTGACTGGAGGGTTCCGGGGCTGGTTCAGCAACGACCAGGCCAGGGTTCCCATCGTTGCCCGCATGAACGTGATCCTCGGGAGCATCAAGATACAGCTTCAGAGGTGGAACCGGCCCGGGTGGCAGCCGCCGAAGTATGTCGAGGCATCCGGACGATGATCATCCCGTACAGGGGTATTACGCCAAGGATTCACCCTTCGGTGTTTATTGCGGAAGGGGCGCAGATTATCGGCGATGTCGAGATTGGCGCGGGGAGCAGTGTGTGGTTCAACACAGTTATTCGCGGAGACGTTCATTATATTCGGATCGGCGAGAGGACGAACATCCAGGACAATTGTGTCCTGCACGTGACCCACGATACATATCCTCTCATTGTCGGTTCCGATGTTACTGTAGGGCACGGTGCCATACTGCACGCAGCCACCATCAAGGATCGTTGTCTCATCGGGATGGGGGCGAAGGTGCTGGACGACGCGACGGTCGGACCGTATGCGCTAGTTGCCGCGGGTTCGCTTGTTCTTGAGCACTTTGAAGTGCCCGAAGGGGCGCTTGTTGCGGGAGTACCGGCACGGGTAAAGCGGATGTTGACAGAGGAGGAGCGCGCAGGCATCGTTCAATCGGCACACAATTATGTTGACTACGTCAAATCATATCGGGAATAGCTTGGGGAAGGATTTCGTATGAAGCTCAGGTTCTGGGGTGTGCGCGGATCGATTCCGACGCCAGGCAAGCAGACTGTCCGGTATGGCGGCAACACGCCCTGCCTCGAGTTGCGACTTGACGACAATGAGCTGGTGATCTTCGATGCCGGGACCGGCATACGGAATTTCGGGGACGAGATGATCAACAACGGCGCGTCCCTCAATGCACATCTCCTTATTACCCATCCGCACTGGGACCACATTCAGGGATTTCCGTTCTTCAAGCCTGCCTTCATTTCCGGAAATGAATTGACAATTATCGGAACCGACCGCATCGACAAATCTCTGAGCGAGATCATTTCAGAGCAAATGGATCGGATCTATTTCCCTGTTCAGCTGAACGAGCTCAAGGCAAAGATCAACTTCCGCCCGATACGGGAAGAGGGAGAGATCAAACTGCGCGGGTGTACGGTGAAGACGATGTACGTCAACCATCCGGGATTCACCGTCGGCTATCGCCTCGAGTACAAGGGAAAGACGCTGGTGTACATAAGCGACAACGAGCCATATGACGGAAAAGTCGCTGCGTCCATGACGAACTTTGAGCCGATTGTAAAGGAGAAGTACGACTCCCAGCGGGGAGATCCCAATCAGCGCGTGTTCGATTTCTGCCGCGGCGCGGATGTGCTGATCCATGACGCGACGTATACGCCCGAGGAATACATTGACAGAGTAGGATGGGGCCATTCACACTATCTCTTTACATTGCGGGTTGCAGCCGAGGCGGATGTGAAGCGGTTGGTGTTGTTCCATCACGAACCGACGCACAGCGATGACAAGGTGGACGATATCCTGAGAAAGTGCAAAGCGGAATTGAAGACGCGCGGATACGGTTTTGAGTGTGATGCCGCCGCGGAGAACATGGTCCTGAGCATCTAAACTTGACAATCACTCGTGCCTTGGTTATATTCAGGTCAGGAATCAGAGGGACGGCGAAGCATAGTCTGAGGCAAGAGTTGATTTACAAGAACTTGATTTGAAGACAATACGCGATTCCATTCATGTCGACACCCCGCGTCTCAACACATGGTTTGAGTGCTGAAGAGACTTGACGGGGTTTTTATTTCTCTGAATGCAATGACAGGACGCTCACTGATAGAATTCGAGTTCAAAGAATCGGACATCAAGAAGATCGCGCAGATCCTCGGTGTATCGGTCAAACACAGAGGCAGCAATTATCGATTTGAGCTCGAGAACAAGAGCCTCAATCGAAAACTCGCGCTGGAGGTCTACCCGTCGATTTCCATCGGCCCTCGCCGGGGAAATCTCATTTCGGTCTACACGCCAACGGCTCACCTGCAGCTGCATTTCTGCACGGGGTATGTGGTCAGTAAGCTCCTGGGTGAAATTACCTTTGTCGCAGAGTCCGAAGGGAAGCTCTCGGGTCTTACCGTGGAGCGTGAGGGAGGGTGCTCGCTCTATGCAAATGTGGACCGCGGTATCCTCTCGGGTGACTTCACAACATTAGGTCCGGAAGTGATGCTCTCCGGCATCGCATTATCACTCACTGAAAACATCCTTCCTCAGTCTGCATCCTCGGGCTCAGAGGCGAAGGGGAGTCGGAAAAGTCAGGAGAAAACGAAACGGAAACTACCAAAGAAGGCTGGATGATTTTCGTCGCGCACCATCATCCGTCTCTTCGATTTCCGAAGCGGGAAACTTTCCGAGTTGTTCAGAGCGTTCTCGAGCACGAGTCCGTGCGATCGTTCCAGGTGTCGGTTGTCTTTGTTGGGAGTCGGTTCATCCGGCGCATCAATCGGCGCTATCTACGACACGACGTTGTCACCGACGTCATCGCGTTCCCGCTTGGCGAAGGGAAAGGGGCTCCTCTTGAAGGGGAGATCTACGTAAACCTCGACCGGGCGAAGAGCCAGGCCCGAGAGTATGCCGTCCCGTTCGCGGAGGAAGCCCGGAGGCTCTTGATCCACGGGACGCTCCATTTGCTCGGCTACACTGATACAGATGGCCGAAGGAAAGCACGAATGACAAAGCGGGAAGACAGAATTCTGGCCCGACTGGCTGGATCCAACAGGGAGTAGCGCAATGCAGGAACGGATTGTTGAGATCATCCTTTTTCTGGTGAGCGAGCTGAAGTCTCACAAGCAGCTCAATGATGTCGATGTCTCGCTCCTGACGGAAAACGGATATACGCAGACCGAAATCTCAACGGCCTTCTCGTGGCTGTTTGAGCGGATGTCTGTCGGCCAGGAACTGGTCGCCAAAGACCAGGACACGCGCCTCTCACATCGGGTTCTGCATGAGGCGGAGAAGATGGTCATCACATCCGAAGGATTCGGGTATCTTCTGCAGTGCCGCCAGCTGGGGCTGCTCTCCAATTCGGATATCGAGACCATCATCGAGCGGATCATGGGGGCTGGGTTTTCAAGCGTCGGCGTTCCCGAGATGAAAAGTTTTGTGGCAGGTATGCTGCTCGATGGCGACAATCAGTCCGGCCTCGGTGGCCGCATTTCCTTGAATAGTGACGATACGATTCATTAGCGCAGGTTGAATGGAAAAGAAATCTCTCATCATAGTTGAGTCTCCCTCCAAAGCGAAGACAATCAACAAGTACCTCGGCAAGGAGTATATTGTCGAGGCGTCGGTCGGTCATATCAAGAATCTTCCCAAGAGCAAGCTTGGCGTCGATGTCGAGAATGAATTTGCTGTTGTCTACGAGAACATCCAGGGAAAGGACGCAGTCATAGAAAAACTGCGCGACCGCGCATCGAAAGCGAAGGCGATCTTTCTTGCGACTGACCCTGACCGCGAAGGGGAGGCGATTGCCGCACATCTTGCAGACGAGATCCGGGGGGTCAACAAGAACATCAAGCGCGTGTTGTTCCACGAGATTACCGCTGAAGGTGTGCAGGAGGGCATGCGGCATCCGAAGAAAGTGGATTCGCATCTCGTCCTGTCTCAGCAGGCCCGCCGTGCGATGGACCGGATCGTAGGCTACAAAGTCAGCCCGTTCGTATGGAAGACGGTGTACTACGGCCTCTCCGCTGGACGTGTCCAGTCCGTAGCTCTCAGGCTCATCTGCGAGAGGGAAGTTGCGGTCAAAGCATTCGTTCCAGAAGAGTACTGGTCCATTACGGGCGAATTTCAAACTTCGCAGAGCGAACCGTTCCTCGCAAAGCTGATGAAGGTCGCGGGGTCCGATCCGCGAATCCCGGACGAGACGACCGTGCGGGGCTATCTGGATGATATCCGGAAGCACACGTACGAAATCAAGAGCGTCGAACGAAAGCCCGTCAAGCGCAATGCGCCAGCTCCGTTCATCACGAGCACGCTGCAGCAGGAAGCCGCACGACGGTTGCGCTTCTCTGCCAAACGGACGATGATGCTTGCGCAGAAGCTCTACGAAGGCGTTGTCGTCGGCGAAGAAGGTCCGACTGGATTGATCACGTATATGCGAACCGACTCGACGCGATTGAGCGCAGAAGCTGTCGCGCAGGTCCGGGAGTACATTTTCAACAACTACGGCAAGGAATACCTCCCGAAGGAGCCGAAGCTCTTCAAGAAGGGAAAATCTTCGCAGGACGCGCACGAAGCCATACGCCCCACGTCTCTGAAATTCACCCCGAAAGAGGTGAAGAAACATCTGGACAAAGATCTGTACCTGCTCTACGAATTGATCTGGAACCGGTTTGTAGCCTGCCAGATGTCTCCCGCTGAATTCGAACAGATGTCTGTCGATGTCGTGGGCGGGGATTACCTGTTCCGTGCAACCGACCAGCGTCCGCTCTTCCGCGGGTTTCTTCAGGTCTACGATGACGTTGCTGAGGATAACGGTGGTGAGAAGGAGGACGTCGATCCTGTCTCGAAACTGCCGGAAAACCTTGGAAAGGGACAGTCTGCGACGCTGCGCGATATTATCCCCAGGCAGCATTTCACGAAACCGCCTCCTCGTTACACAGAGAGCAGCCTTGTGAAGGAGCTCGAGTCGCTGGGCATCGGTCGTCCGAGCACCTACGCAATGATCGTCAGTACGGTCATTGACAGAAAATATGTCGAGCACACCGAGCGGAAACTCTTTGCCACCGAGCTCGGCATGCAGGTGAACAAGCTGCTGGTCCAGTACTTCCCTGACATCTTCAACGTGACGTTTACTGCGCAAATGGAGGCGGAACTCGACACAATCGCCTCCGGCAAACAGCTGTACGTAAAAGTGATGAAGGATTTCTACGATCCGTTCATCAGGGCGCTGGAGAAGGTGGACAAGAACGCCGCGAAGATCAAGAAATCGCTCCAGGAAGAGACCGAAGAAGTGTGCGAGGTGTGCGAGCGAAAGATGATCATCAAGTGGGGGAGGAACGGCCGGTTCATGGCCTGTTCCGGGTATCCCAACTGCAAGAACACGAAACCACTCGCCGAAGATGCGGAGAAGCACCAGCACCTGGCCGGTATGAAGTGCGAATTGTGCGGTGGAGACATGGTCGTGAAGGCCGGAAAGTTCGGAACGTTCCTTGGTTGTTCCACGTATCCGGCCTGCAAGAACACGAAACCGATTTCCATGGGGATCCCATGTCCGAAGTGCAAGCAAGGGGATCTCGTCGAGCGAAAGACGAAAAAAGGCAAGCGTACGTTTTACGGATGCAACCGGTATCCTGAGTGCGATTTTGCCTCGTGGGGCAAGCCGGTCAACCGCCCCTGCTCGAATTGCGGCTCTACCTATCTTGTGGAGAAATACACGCAGACGAAAGGGGAGTTTTTGAAATGCCCCGATTGCGGAGAGGAATTTGAGAGGGAACAAATGGCTGTTGTTGCCTAGTTCACCCATCGAATGCGATGACGATCTCTAAGGGTTGTGTTGGCATGCACACAAGCGTTCGCAATTTCCTGGAATATCTTGATGTCGAACGTAACTATTCAGTCAACACCATTCGCTCGTACGAAGCAGACCTGCACCAGCTACTGACGTTCCTCGATGCACACCACGCCCATTCGTTCGACGATGTCCGGAAGCCGCTCCTGCGTTCCTATCTGAGCAGCCTGCTCGAAGCAGATCTGAGCAAGAAGAGCATTGCGAGAAAGATTGCAAGCATGCGCTCTTTTTTCCGGTACGCGAAACGACACAAAATCACGGCAACAAATCCGACGCTGACTCTCGTATCGCCCAAGCTCGACAAAAGGCTCCCATCGTACCTTGACGAGTCCGCCGTCAATCGCTTGTTCGAATCTCTTGATACCGGTACGCCCGACGGAAGGCGAAGCGCCGCCATCCTCGAACTGTTTTATTCCACCGGCATGAGGCTCAGCGAACTGATTAACCTCGATGTGGACGATGTAGATTTCGCGCAGGGCATCGTGAAGGTGACGGGCAAAGGATCGAAGCAGCGCATTCTTCCGGTGGGGCGTCAGGCACTTCAGGCGATCAGGGCCTACCTGCTCGACCGGGGGCGGGTCGTTCTGAAAGGAGCCGCTGACAGTCAAGAGTCTGCGCTTTTTGTGACTGCGAAGGGAGCACGCTTCTACCCTGTGGCGATCATCCGGCTTGTGAAAGGGCTGATCGGCGAGGTGTCGGAGATGCAGAAGCGGTCGCCGCACGTCATCCGCCACTCGTTCGCAACACACCTGTTGAACCGCGGTGCGGATTTGCGGGCGGTGAAGGAACTGCTGGGCCACGAGAGTCTGTCGACGACGCAAGTGTACACACACGTTTCAACGGAACAGTTGAAGAAGGTCTACCGTCAATCTCATCCAAAAGCATAGAACAGTGTGAAGCAGAGGAAAGGAGCTTACGATGAACGCGATCGTTACATCACGTCACTTCAAGGCGCACGAGGAACTGATTGACTATGCGAAGGACGCAGTGGACAAGCTCGACCGCTACTATGATGGCATCATGAAATGCGAGATCAAGCTGAGTTATCAGAAGGCGCAGAACAGCGTGAAGACCGCTGAGGTTGTTCTTTCCGTATACAAACAAAAGATCGCCGCGGTGGCGGACAGCGATGACTACCACAAGTCGATAGACGCAGCGGTCGCGAAGGTGCTGGCTCAGTTGAAGAAATACAAAGCGAAACTCCACGCAAAGGACCGAAAACAGGTCCGGCGCGTACAATCGAAAGTGGAATGAACACAGGGGAAACCTTCCATGGCACTTGACAATCTGAAAGAGACGCGGCGGGAGAGCATCACGGTCGGATACTTCTTTGAAGCGAACAAAAGCCGCGTGAAAATGGCCTCGGTGAACGGGGACGTGGGATTTCAGAAGGTGATCCGTGACAAGAGCATTCACCGGCCCGGGCTCGCCCTCGCCGGCTATGTGGAATTGTTTACCTATGACCGCGTGCAGGTGTTCGGCAACACGGAACTGCGGTATCTCCGGCATTTGAGTCTCGCCGAACGTATCAAGGCATTCCACACCATCTTCCAGTTCGACATTCCGTGCATCGTAGTCAGCGGTGATCACGAGCTCGACAACGAGCTGGTGGAAATCGCGACGAAGCACGGCGTTTCTGTCTTTAAGACCAGTCTTGAGACCACCAAGCTTGTGTATTTTGTCAGCGATTTCCTGGACGACCAGTTCGCGCCTCAAACCGTGATTCATGGTTCCTTCATGGACGTGTACGGCATTGGCGTCATACTGGCCGGCAGGTCGGGGATTGGCAAGAGCGAGATTGCCCTCGACCTCGTTGAGCGCGGGCATCGCCTGGTGGCGGACGACGTCATCATGGTCACTCGCAAGGGGGAGGGGATCCTGATCGGTGCCGGAACTGACGTCGTGAAGCATTTTATGGAAATCCGCGGCCTCGGCCTGATCGACATCCGCTCGATTTTCGGGATAAGGTCCATCCGGTTCCAGAAGCGCGTGGAAGTTGTAGTGGAGTTGCAGGAATGGCGAAACGATATGGAATACACCCGTACCGGGCTCGATCACGAGAGCATCGCAATCCTTGGTGTGGATATCCCGCACGTCAAGCTCCCGATATTCCCAGGCAAGAATATCACCGTCATAGTGGAAGTTATTGCCCTTGATTATCTGCAGAAACACTATGGATATGACGCTGCACGTGAATTTGCCAAGCGACTCGATGCGGCAATTGCGGAGAAATCAAAGGGGAAACGAGCCATCGACTACTTTGAGCACGATTTCGAGTAATGGGGACAAATTGGCTTGACAAAACCCCTAATATTATCTAACTTCGGTCACATTTTTCACGGTGAGGGATTGATTCAGGCGAATCTGCCGTCACCCCAAACAGGCACAAAAGAATACGGCCCAACTACAGGATGAAGAGATTCAGACTTTACTATTTCTCGTCGAAATCTCTCAGTTTCATCGAGGCTCGATGGTTTAAGACGAAAGTCACCACGATCTCGATGATCCTTGGGATGCTCGTGCTCGGCGCCGGATTCGTCACGAACCAGATGTTTGACGATGTTCTCGGTCTCGGCCTCCAGAGGAATCAGGTTCTCGTTGCCGAAAATTCCATCTTGCGCGATCAGCTTCGGACAATTGGCGTCAGACTCCAGGGATTGCAGAACAAACTCGCGGCCCTGAGCGATCAGGGAAACGAATTGCGGTTGTTGGTAGACCTCCCGAAGCTCGATGATGATACTCGATCTGCGGGATTTGGCGGAACGGATGAACGTATTGACCTTGGGGTGCCCAGCGGCGTCAACAGGGTGCTCAACGATCTCCGGCTTTCGATGTCGAAGGCAGAGAAGGAAGTACAGCTTCAGCAGACGAGCTACACCGAAGCTGTCCAGAAATATGACCGGAACAAAGGAATGTATTCTTGTCTGCCTGCCATCAAGCCGATGGCTGGATATTATTCGATGCATGGGTTCGGGATGAGATTTCATCCTGTTTTCCACGATGTAAGGATGCATGAAGGTCTCGATATCTCGAACGACATCGGCACGCCGGTGCACTCGACGGGTGATGGCGTCGTGGAAGCTGCCGGGCGTACTGAAGCCGGGTTGGGAGTCATGGTTGTGGTAAGTCATGGATACGGATACACGACGGTGTACGGCCATCTGAGCAAAGTGTTGGTCCGACCGGGAGAACGTGTGAAGCGGGGCGCAACGATTGCGCTGTCCGGCAAGACAGGCATCGCCACGGGCCCGCATCTGCATTACGAAGTGCGCCTGAATGGCGTGCTGCAGAATCCCGTTGATTATTTCTTTGACGACGTTGATTACAAAAAGATTAAAGAACAGCTCGCATCGAGCCAGTAGTCGTGGAGACTCGGGGGGGATGTTCCCGGGTGGTTGATGAGTTCGGAGGAGATTTTGAGCAATGATTTGGACACTCGAATTAGCATCGTATCTGGATGACGCGCCGTGGCCCGCAACCAAGGAGGAATTGATCGATTATGCTGTGAGAACGGGGGCGCCGCTGGAGGTTTTGCAGAATCTGGAAGAATTGGAAGACAGCGACGAGCCGTACGAAAGTATGGAGGAGATTTGGCCGGACTATCCGACCGATGAAGATTTCTTTTTTGAAGACGACAAAGAGTACTAATTCCACTCCACCTCGGATGAGGTTGCCCTCCGTGAAACTGGTAAGGGCCAGGTTTGAACCCAGCGTTGCGCGGCTGGGTTTTTTTATGAACTCCCGATGAACTGCCGGTTACTCAATATCGTTCTCTTCCTTGCGGGCTGCGCTGCGTTGCTTGCCGCGCAGGAACAGACGCAGGGGCTTGAAATCTCGGGAATGCGTTTCGAGGGGAACGAATCGTTCCGCGATGACGCGTTGCTCGGTATCATGCAGACCAAGGAATCGCCGGCCGGATTCTGGAAGTTCATGTACACCATCAGCGAGAAACTCGGCGACAAGCCCGAGTATTTCGATCGGACTCGCTTCGAACAGGACCATACCCGCCTTCAGGCGTTCTACAGGGATCAGGGATTCTTTTCAGTTCACATCGACACGCTCCTCCGCCCCGACTTCGGCCGCAAGACCATTGCGTTGTCGTTTCTCATTCATGAGGGACATCGGTCGCTCATCGATTCGATTCAGCGAGTCGGGTTTGAAGACCTTCCGCAGTCTGTCGTGGAAGAAATAGAAGCACGCCCGCTGGTCGTACCAGGGGAGCCCTATGTCGCCGACCGCGTTATCGGCGAACGCGCCCGGATCGTCAACGCGTTCTTCAACAACGGATATGCCGATGTCCGGGTCGATAGCATTGTCCCGTACAGATATACGTCGACCGGAAACATCAGGCTGGTGATCGCGATTACCAGGGGCAAACGGTATGTGTTCGGCGGTATCACGGTGCGGCAGGATTCCATCGCATCCGGAGCTGTTGATGAAGGCGCGATTCTGCGGCACCTCGATTTTCAGAAAGGGGATTTCTACAGCGAGGCAAAACGATCCGACAGCGAGCGTAACCTGAACAGACTTGGCGTTTTCGAGACATCGCGCATCGAGCCGGTCATCGGTGTGAAGGCCGACACGACATTCGATATTTCGACGCAGGTATTCGTCCGCCCGCGCCCGTTCCAGGAACTTGTTCCTGAAATCGGTGTCAACGACGAGAACAACGCGTTCAACATCCTTCTTGGTGTAAGCTATAATAACAGGAACTTTTTCGGCGGGGCGAGGAATTTCGAAACGAAGTTCCAATTCCAGCTCCAGTCCATACAGGACGTGGAGTTCTCGCGGGTGTTTAGTGGGACGGGACTTAGGGACAGCTCCGTCATCGGAAATGCCGAACTTTCGTTCCAGATCAACCAGCCCTACTTTTTCAACAACAAAACTTCCTTCACACCTTCTCTCTCATTCATCGTGGAGAAGAGGCACAAATATTATTTCAATCCGATCATTCGCGGCCGATTTGCAGTCACGTCGCAGACTGCGCGGTATACGACCGCGTTTCTCGAATGGAGTCTGGAACGAATCGGCTACGAGGCGATCAACGCGACTGTCGCCGCACTCTACTTCGATTCGCTGAGCATCGATCGGCGCCCGCAGTTCAATTCCATTCTCTCATTTACACTCCAGCGGGACAAACGGAACGACATCTTCTATCCATCTGGCGGATTCTTCCACTCGGTCAGCATCGAAGAAGCGGGCGTCATACCTTCCGTATTCGGCAGTTTGTTTGGGACGGACCTGCCGTATTCGAAGTATGTGAAGCTCTCCGGCCGCGGCCAATGGTACGTGGACCCGTTGCGGGATAAGGCGGCGATCTGGGCTTTCCGGTTGTACGGAGGCGTTGCCGAACTCTACGGCAATTCCCCGGCGCCTGTGCCTGTTACGAGAAGGTTTTTCGGGGGCGGGAGCGGCAGCGTTCGCGGGTGGGGGGCTCGGGGTCTTGCTGCGTCACGGCTTCCTGAAGAAGGAGGGAACGCTGTGTTTGAAGGGAGCATCGAGACTCGGTGGAATCTTCTCCGCAATGCCGGCCGCCTCGGGTTCGTTGAGTTCAGTCGATTCTCCCTGGTGTTCTTCTATGATTTCGGAAATGTCTGGCCAAGAGCCAGCGACGTGAAGGCGAGTGAAATTGCGATGGCGGCTGGCCTCGGCATACGATACGCGACAATTGCCGGTCCGATTCGCATTGATCTTGGATTCAGAGTCTACGATCCATCAGCGGAACAGGAACGGCAGTGGATCTCACAGAAAAAGTTCTACAAAGAAACGCTCGGGGCACTTGTGCTTCACTTCGGTATCGGCCATTCATTTTAGGTACTGCGCATGGGTTGGGACAGAATCATCGGTCAACATCGGGTCAAAGAGCTGCTGAGGCGGGTCCTTTCGTCGGGCTCTGTGGCGCACGCGCATTTGTTCTGGGGAGGCGAAGGAGTAGGGAAGGACGCAATGGCGATCGAGGTTGGCCGCGCCCTGAATTGCCAGGTGAACCCAGCTGACCCGTGCGGAGTATGCGCAAGCTGCCGGAAAGTCGACCAGCTTCAGCATCCGAACCTCCGTCTCATCGTTGCCCTGCCGGTAGGGAAGAACGAGCAATCGGGCGATGATCCTGTCGCGGGCTTGACGGAAGAGCAGATCGAGTCGATCCAAGGACAGCTGAAACTGAAAGCGGAGAACCCGTACCACAGAATACTGGTACCCAAGGCGAATTTCATCAAAATCAACAGCGTCCGCACTCTCCGCCGTGAGGCCTCGCTTTCATCCTTTGAAGGCGGGAAGCGCGTATTCATCATATCGCACGCCGAGGAAATGAACCCGGAGGCGAGCAACTCGCTCTTGAAAATGCTCGAGGAGCCTCCTTCCGATTCCGTCTTCATCTTGACCACCGCGCACAAGGAACAGCTGCTGCCGACAATACTCTCGAGGTGCCAGCTCGTTCAGTTCGATCCGCTCAGTGAGGAGGAATTGCAGGCCGCGCTGATTGACCGCCACGGCGTGGAACCGGAACAGGCGGCGCTTGTGGCCCGATTGGCGGACGGGAGCCACACGGCCGCGCTCGAATTGCTTTCGATCGATATCGTCGCACAGCGGCGGGAGGCTGTGCAATTTCTGCGGCTGCTCCTTGGTACTCAGAAGATCCCGCTTGCCCTCGAAGTGGAACGGATCGTTGCGCTCGGAGACAGAAATGCGGTCGAGCGATGGATGAAATTGCTGGGCGTGTGGCTGCGAGACGCGATGGTGCTCCGCGAACAGGGTGAAAGCGGATTGTTGAACCGTGAGCAGCTCAAAGATCTGACCAGCTTCAATGAGAAATTTCCACGTGCCCGTCTCTCCGACGCGCTCGGCAGTGTCGAGACCAGCATTGCTCTTGTTGGCAAAAATGGCTACCTTCCTCTTGTCGTCACGTCACTTGCAATTGACCTGAAACGCCATCTGGCATCATCCTAGCAGACATTTCGTGAAATCACAGCCCAAGAGAATACTCGTCACCGCGGCATTGCCGTACGCAAACGGATTGCTCCACCTTGGCCATCTGGCGGGAGCGTATCTCCCCGCCGATATGTACGTTCGCTATCAGCGGGCAAAGAAGCGCGATGTCCTGTTTCTGTGCGGTTCTGATGAACACGGGGTCGCCATTACAGTGACCGCGGAGAAAGAGAAGATCACGCCGCAGGCCGTCGTAGACCGCTATCATAGTCTGAACAAAGCCGCCTTTGACAAGTTCGGCATGAGCTTCGACAATTACTCGAGGACTTCGCTGCCTCTCCATCATGCGACAGCGCAGGAATTCTTTGCGGAATTCCACCGCCGTGGCGTACTGAAAGAGAAGGAAGAACAACAGCTCTACTGCGAAAAGGACAGGATGTTCCTTGCAGACCGTTACGTCGAAGGGACGTGTCCGAATTGCAAGAAGCCGGAGGCCCGGGGTGATCAGTGCGAAAACTGCGGCACGTGGCTCAACCAATCCGAGCTGATCGATCCGAAGTGCAAGCTGTGCGGTACCACGCCGGTTGTCCGGACCACGTCGCACTGGTATTTTCCCCTCGGAGATTTTCAGAAACGGCTGGTTGCGTACGTGAAGGAGCGGTCCGAGCGGGATGGATGGAAGGATAACGTTCTGCGGTACTGCGAAAGCTGGTTCAAAGACGGGTTGCAGGACCGGGCCGTGACGAGGGATCTCAGCTGGGGCGTTCCTGTGCCTGTGTCCGGATACGAAAAGAAAGTGCTGTACGTCTGGTTCGATGCAGTTCTGGGTTACATCTCTTCCGGAAAAGAATGGGCTGCACGGATCGGACAACCTGAGAAGTGGAAGGAGTACTGGCTTGGCCAGGACACGAAATACGTAGCGTTTATCGGCAAAGACAACGTTGTGTTCCATTGTATCGTGTTCCCTGCGATGTTGATGGCCTGGAACGACTCCGGAAAGGAACAGTATATCCTTCCGGAAAATGTGCCGGCCAACGAATTCCTCAATTTTGAAGGTCAGAAATTCTCGAAGAGCAGGGGATGGGGAATAGATCTCGAGAACTTCCTCAACCATTTCCCGGCGGATTCGCTTCGCTACACGCTGGCGATCAATCTTCCCGAGTCGCGTGACAGTGATTTCTACCTGAAGGATTTTCAAGCCAGGACGAACAACGAACTCGCCGACATATTCGGGAACTTCGTGAACCGCACTCTCGCGTTCACGGAGAAGAACTTCGGCGGAGCGGTTCCTGTCCTCGGTCCGCTGGATGCCCGCGACGCAGACATGGCAGCGGTGATCGCAGAAACTCCGGCGAAAGTCGGAGCATTGTACGAACGGTATAAGTTCCGCGAGGCGGTTATCGAGTCGATGAATCTCGCGAGGGCCGCGAACAAGTACTTCAACGACAGCGAGCCGTGGAAATCGTTCAAATCCAATCCGGAGCATTGTGCGACGACGCTGAATATTTGCCTTCAGGTTGTCCGTTCTCTGGCGATTCTCATGGAACCTGTCGTTCCTTCGACTGCACGGAAGATTTGGGAAACGCTGAACCTCGAAGGGGCTCCGAGTGCAGCAGGGTGGGAGAGTGCCGGAGACCGGCCGCTGCAACCCGGCCATACATTCAGAAAATCGGAGATACTGGTGACTAAGATCGAAGACGAACAGATAGACGGGATCATCAAGGCATTGAATGAACCGGCACCGGTGGAAGCGCCAAAACCTCCGGCGGACGTGAAGCCGCTCATCACCATAGATGATTTCAAGAAGGTGGAGCTGAAGCTCGCGCGCGTCGTGTCTGCGGAGCTCGTTCCCAAATCGAACAAGTTGCTGAAGGTTCAGCTGGAGATCGGGACGGAACGGCGCCAGGTCGTAGCCGGCATCGCGCAGCACTATAAGCCGGAGGATTTGGTGGGAAAGATGATTGTGGTCGTTACGAACCTCCAGCCTGCCAAACTGATGGGACAGGAATCGAACGGTATGCTCCTTGCCGCAAGCGACAGCACAGGCAAACTCGCCGTGTTGACCGTGAACGGCGATCTGGAAAGCGGCGCCGGCATTAAGTAGCTCTTCCATAATTCCAGCTGTAGAAGATGCCATCCTTGTTGATGGCATTTTTTTTTGGCGTTTTGGCTATTCTTGATTGCCGTACCATTTTGCGCTATATTGAAGAAAAATCTACCATCATTGCCTCAAGGGGTATTGTTGCAGCGACTTCAGAAGTTCCTACGGTTCATCAAGATCGAACACACGCTTTTCTCGCTCCCGCTCATATACAGTGGCGCCTTTCTTGCATCCAAGGCACCGCCTACGCTCATGCTGTTGCTGCTGATTCTCACAGCGGCGACGGGGGCTCGGACTGCAGCGCTCGCGCTGAACCGGATCATCGACCGGGAGATCGACCGGCGTAATCCGCGCACGGCTGTGCGCGAACTTCCCAGCGGGCGGATGAATGTTCCCGAGGCGCTCCTGGTCCTCGCAGTCGGTGTCGGCATGTATCTGGGATCTGCTGCGCTCATCTCGCCTTTCTGCCTGGCGTTATCGCCTTTGCCGCTTCTCATTTTCACCCTCTACCCATACATGAAACGGTTCACTGCGCTGGCCCATTTCGGCGTCGGGCTCGGGCTCGCCATGGCGCCGCTCGGAGGGTGGTTCGCCGTCGAACAATCATTGCAGAACATCGTCCCCGGAGCGCTGCTTTCGCTGTTTACGCTCCTATGGGTGACGGGGTTTGATATCATTTATTCGACGTTGGATGAACTCTTCGACCGGACGGAACAACTGTATTCGTTCAGCTCGCGCTACGGAAGGACGAAAGCCCTGCGCATCTCGGCGTTGTTGCACGTCCTCGCGTTCGGTTCGTTGGCGCTTCTCTTCATACTCTATATCAAGGCGCTCGCGGCGCTTCCTCTTCTTATGCTGTCGGGATACCTGCTGTATCTTGAGCACAAGAAAGCGGGCGATGTGGAGCTGGCATTTTTCAAGATCAACGCGGTGCTCGGCTTTGTGGTCCTGGGCATGATCGTCGTCGGAGCATACTTCCCATGAGAATCGTCATCGGCATTACCGGCTCCTCCGGAGCGGTCTACGCACGCGAGTTCGTGAAGCAGTGTGAAGGGGATAAGTATCTCATCGTCAGCAAGTGGGGGAAGGTTTTGCTGAAGGATGAACTCGGTATCAACGTGAAGGATCTTCATCCATACGTGAAGACTGAGTTCTCTGATGAAGACCTCACGGCTCCTGTGGCGTCCGGCTCGAACCGGTTCGACGCATACGTGATCCTTCCATGCTCAACCTCGACGCTCGGGAAGATCGCGTCGGGGATCGGTGATTCGCTCATCACACGGACTGCACAGGTCGCGTTGAAGGAACGGTTCAAGCTCGTCATCTGCGTTCGCGAGACGCCGCTCTCGACGATCACGCTCGAACAGTGTGCTGCGCTTTCGAGGAGCGGCGCCGTCATCATGCCCATCTCCCCGCCGCTCTACTTCGTGCCGAAGACGGTCGACGAGTACGTGCAGGGGTTCGTAGATAAGGTCCTCGGTGTGATTGGTGTCCGGGAATCGAAGGGGTGGAGAGCGGAAGAATTGTGAATGGTCAATTGATAATCGCCAATTGACAACCGGCAAGCGATAATCGAAAATTGGCAATCGACAATTTCAAGGGTGCTTTCTCTTAGGGAATTCCGATGCACTTTAAATCGCTGGGGGAGTTTCTTCGTTATCTCGAATCCATCGGAGAGGTGCGGAGAATAAAGGCAGAGGTCGATCCGTTTTTGGAAGTGACGGAAATCGCTGTTCGTTCCCTGAGGGAGAACAAGCCGGTGTTGTTGTTTGAGAACGTGAAGGGCTCGCAGTTTCCGCTCGTGATAAACGTGTATGGCACCGAGCGCCGCATCGAGCATGCATTGGGGAGACATCCGGAACAGATTGGTCAGGAGCTCTTCAATTTTGTTGACGGCCTGACGCCGCCGAGTTTCGGCGCGATGTGGGACCGGAGAAGCATGTTCAGACGGATCCTCTCTGCCCGCGGACGGCGTGTACGAGTGGCAGATTCGCAGCAAGTCGTTCTCGGGCCGAATCTCGACACGTTGCCGATCCAAACCTGTTGGCCGGGAGATGGCGGCAAGTTTGTGACGCTCGGGCAGGTTTTCACCTATGACCCGGTGAATGCAAAACGAAATGTCGGAATTTACCGCATCCACGTGTACGACCAGTTGACCACCGGCATGCACTGGCAGATTCAGAAGGGGGGCGGATTCCATTATCATCAGGCCGAGCAGCTCGGACAGGATCTTGAACTCGCTGTTGCTCTCGGCACCGAGCCGGCGCTTCTGCTTGCCTCTGTCGCCGCCCTTCCCGAAGGAATGGATGAGGTGGCATTCGCAGCGTTCCTGCGCGGCGGCCCGATAGCCATGACAAAAGGGAAAAGCGTATCAATTCAGGTCCCGGCCCAGGCGGAATTCATTCTCGAAGGCGTGGTGCCGCAGAAGGAGCGAAGAAAAGAAGGTCCGTTCGGCGATCACTTCGGGCATTACTCGCATTCGGCTCCGTTTCCTGTGTTTCATGTGAAAGCGATGACCCACCGGCGGAACCCGGTCTATCCGGCGACTGTTGTGGGTATACCGCCGATGGAAGACAAGTTCCTCGGCGACGCGACGCAGCAGATACTCGGCCCGCTGGCACGAGTTCTTCACAGCGAAATCAGAGATGTGTGGGCGTACTACGAGGGGGGCTTCCATAACCTCCTCGTCGTTTCGGTTAACGCGCGGTACAAGAAAGAAGCAATGAAGACCGCTCTTGGGTTGCTCGGCACCGGCCAGCTTTCGCTGACGAAATCCATGATCCTCGTGAGCGCAGGCGTCGATGTGCGCAGTTGGAGTGCGGTCTTGGGTGAGATTCGGGATCACTTCGACCCGTATTTTGATTTCGTGCTGTTGCCGAAGGTACCGATGGACACGCTTGACTTCACGAGCTTCAAGACCGAGCTGGGAAGCAGGATGATACTCGATGCAACGAAGAAGCATCGTGCTGCCGAGCCTGCGAAGGTGAAATCGACCGGGCGCGCCCGGCTTGCGGACATCCGAGCCATGGATCGGCGCATACTCGATGCGCACATAGCCGACAATTGCTTCCTGACGGTGACAGTTGCCGGCAAAGGCAGAGCGATCGTAGACAAACTGGTCAGGCGCCGGGAGCTCCAACATCTCAGAATTATCGCGGCGGTCAGCGAGGATGTGAACATCAAAGACCAGGAGAATTCCATTTGGGGTGTGTTTACGCGTTTTGATTGTGAACGGGATGTTGTCTTCAGAGAACAGACGCTGCAGGGAATCGCACCGATATATAAGGGCGTGATGGGCATCGACGCGACGTGGAAAGCCGGCTACCCGGAACCATTGCGCATGCCGGAAGAAGTAGTGAAGAAAGTCGATAGTCGTTGGAAAGAGTATTGGTCATAATGCGGGAAGGTGATGGCGCAGACAATTCATTTTCGTGACACGAATCTCCTTCCGATCTGGGAGAAGGTGCAGCAGGGCGAAAGGCTGAATCTTGAAGACGGGCTGACCCTCTTCGGGACCACCGATGTCATTTCGCTGGGGAAGATGGCGCACGCCGTACAAAGGGAGCGGAGCGGCGATGCTGTGTATTTTGTGCTCAACCAGAAGATCGAGCCGACGAACGTATGCGTGCTTGCCTGCAAGTTCTGTGACTTCGCGACAAAGAAGGGGCGCCCGCAAGCATACGAAATGACGGTGCATGATATTCTGAGCAAGCTGACCCCGGAGATTCACGAGGTGCACATCACCGGAGGGCTGCATCCCGATTGGGAGTGGGAATACTATCTCGATATGCTGCGGCAGATCAAGAAGCATTTTCCCAACGTCGATATCAAGGCGTTCACGGCGGTTGAAATCGATTTCTTCCATAAGAAATTCAAGCTTTCGATAGAAGAAGTTCTGCGGCAGCTGAAGGAAGCCGGACTGCGCACAATGCCGGGGGGCGGAGCCGAAGTGTTTTCTGAAAGAGTTCGCAAGCGCCTGTTCAGCTCGAAAATCGGAGCGAAGGCGTGGCTCGATATTCACAGAGCAGCGCACAGGCTCGGTATTCCGACGAACAGCACGATCCTCTACGGCCACATCGAAACGCAGGAGGAGCGTGTTGAGCATTTGATAAGGCTTCGGACCTTGCAGGATGAAACGCGCGGGTTCTTGACGTTCATACCTCTGGCATTTCAGCCTGGTGCAACAGGTATCAAGCCCACAAACCGCTTCACGTCTGCCATCGATGATCTCAAGATGATTGCGGTGTCGAGACTGATGCTTGACAACTTCCCGCATATCAAGGCGTATTGGGTGATGTTGACGGAGGAGGTGGCTTCCGTTGCTTTGAACTTCGGCGCGGACGACCTCGACGGAACGGTCGGCGGTGAGAAGATAGCCCACGACGCTGGTGCCATCGCCCCGATGCAGCTCACGAAGGAGAAGATAATCAGGATCATTCGCGACGCTGGCAAGATTCCCGTGGAGCGCGACGTGTACTACAATCCTCTGAACCTCTACGCGACGGATGTAGTCGGGAAGATCCCGTATCTCAATTCGGTCCCGTTCTACCATCATTTCGAGAAGCGTCAGTTCAAGATGCTGCCGGTGACGCCGAGGCGCATGGGGGTGTTGGCGCGGAACAATCAGCTCGATGCCGGGTTGTTCTCGTTGTGTGATTACTTCAGCCAGAAAGAGGGATTAACGGTACTGCCGTATTGCATAGCGACCCGCGATCAGGTCAAGAGCGTCATGCTGTTTTCAAACCATGGATGGCGCGAACTTCAGGGAAAGATCGTCGGGATTGTTGACGACACTGCCACGTCCGTACGGCTTCTTCAGGTCCTTCTTGAAAAAAAGTATGGAGTGAAGGCTGAGCTCAGGCGCATGCACACGGGTGTGAACAGCTATGATGAATTTGACGCGGTGCTGCTCATCGGTGATGAGGCCATGCGCCATCAAAAGACGGGGTTGCAGAGCTTTGAGCTCGTCTATGACCTGGCAGCCGAATGGTATGACTGGCAGAAGCTGCCATTTGTCTTCGCAGTCTGGGCAGTGAGAAACGCTCTTGGCACCGAGAAAAGAGAGGAGCTTTCGTCCTTGATCCAAACGGCCCTCAAAAATGGAGAGTTGGATCTTGAGCGCATCAGCGCCGCACACGCGAAGAGAATTGGATGGAGTTCCCATGAAGCGACGGAATACCTGGAAGGATTCAACTATCATTTAGGGGAACGTGAACGCGAAGCGATCGATCTGTTCGAAGGATTGCTTGCGTCGCTTGAGGGGGAAGCGGATCGGACAACGGATGGCAGCAAGCTGCGCCAGAACTAGACACCGGGTTACGGTATGGCTGAGACGATGATCCAGAGATTTGAATCGCTCGTTGACGAGGGTGCGAAACTCACACCTCTCGGCGGGTTTGATTTCTCTGGCTACAATGCGCGCATGCAGGACAAGTACCTTGCATGGCGCAAAGCCTGTCTCGAATCCCTGGAGGTTGTTGGTCCAATCGGTTTCCCATACAAGAACAAAATCACCGGCGATGCGAATGGCGGATTGTTTTATCAGGCGTCGGCCAACCTCATCTATACAAGCATGCGGGAGCTCTTCGAGAAGTTGAAAGCCACTCCCGAGTTGGCGGCAGAACCGGTCAAAGCGGCATCACCCGCTCCTCTGTCGTCGCCGTCAGAGAGCCAGCCGCAGGGAGCCGGAGGGCCGAGGACACTGAGACCTCCTGTGAAGAGTGCAGCGCCGCCGGAAGCCGCTGCTCCTGTCCAGGCGGCAGCGCCGCCGACTGCACCGAAGAAAGCGTATGTGATTGGCGAGATCAATGATCCTCTGCGGCAGCAGATAGCAGAGTTTCTCTCAGATGTGGGAGTCGAAGAAATACCGATTGACCGCAGCCACGGAGAAATGATTGCGCTTGAGACTATTTCGAGGGAAGAGGGGGCGCAATTTGCATTCTTCGTCCTCAATTCTGATGATCTTGCTTACGCGATGTTTGAACTGGGTCACTTTGTCGGCAATCTAGGAAAGAACCATGTGATGGTGTTGCACATGACAGACGTCGAGGTCCCGAAGAATATTCCAGGCGTTGTCGTGAAGCCAATCGTGGTGAAGCTGGAAGAAGCGAGCCTGAGCATCATCAAAGAACTCAAATCAGCTGGATACGCACTTACATTCTGAGCAGAGGGCATGACAGTAGAAGGAATCCAGGAATCAGTACGAGCGGGACATCGGATCACGAAGGGTGAGGGAGTGTTCCTTCTCCGCAATGCAGAATTGCTTGAGCTCGGCGCTTTGGCGAACGAGATCCGTTTCAACAAAAATCCGCAGCGGGCGGTGACGTATCTTCTCGACACCAATCCGAACTATTCGAATGTCTGCACCATCGATTGCATTTTCTGTGCATTCTATCGTCATCCCGGTGAAGCGGGGGAGTACACGTACACTGTGGACCACATGATCCAGAAGTTCAAGGAAGCAGCTGAAGCCGGTGCAACGACCGTTCTCCTGCAGGGGGGAGTGCATCCTTCTTTGCCGTTTGAGTATTATACAGAGATGGTGAGGCGTGCGATAGCGGAAGTGCCTCAGATTCACCCGCACTTCTACTCCACCTCAGAAATTATCGGGATGATGCAGATCTCGGGGTATTCCCTTACAGAGGTTCTCCGTAAATTATGGGATGCGGGACTTCGGTCGATCCCCGGCGGGGGAGCGGAGATCCTCTCTGATCGGGTCAAGAAAAAGATCAGCAGTAAGAAGGGCACTTCCGAAGACTGGCTGAACGTGATGCGTGAGGCACACAAGATCGGTTACAGGTCGACCGCGACAATGATGTACGGCCACCTTGAAACGGACGAAGACATTGTGGAGCACCTCGAGAGTATCAGGTCGTTGCAGGACGAGACGGGAGGCTTCACTGCGTTCGTCCCCTGGTCGTTCAAGCCCGGCAATACGCCCCTCGAGAAGATCATCCCGACCTATGCGAGTCCGACTCGCTATCTTCAAATGATTGCGTTTTCGCGCATCTACCTGGACAATTTCCCGCACATTCAGGCCTCATGGTTTTCAGAAGGAAAGAAGACCGGACAAATCGCTCTCCACTTCGGCGCAGATGACTTTGGGGGAACGCTTATGGAAGAGAACGTGCATGCGGCTGCCAACTTCGTGAACAAGACCAACACGGAAGAGTGCATCCGGTTGATTCACGAGTCGGGCTTCGCGGCGGCTCAGAGGACGACCCTGTACGACGTTATTGGTGTTCGAGAGCCTGTCGAGATTGCTGCGTAGGCGTTGGAACTTTCCGAAGGGCCGGCTCGTCTCTAGTTTGTCCTCCTACTCCTGAACAACTCAGAGTATACAACACGACTTTATTTTCCAACCTTCGATGTCGGGCACAGCTCTGTATAGGTGTCCTGATCCTTTGGCCGGCCATCGCCCTTGCGCAGGTAGGCCCTCCTAGAGTGACACAGGAGCTCTCTCCCGTAAGGAACATCGGAATTCAGGACTCGACGAAACTCCCTCAGGACAAGAAGACGAATGCTCCGGAGACGGAGATCCAGACTCAGCCTCCCCGGGTCACTTCAAGATCAAGACAATCCTCTGCACCAGGGGCATTGAGCCGTTTGGATTTCCGCGATGTTAGGTTTCCTGAACTGACGATTCACGTCATAGATTCGCTTGGCATTTTGTACCCCGAGTTGAAGGACTACTTGCTTGAACAAGCGTTCATTCTCGGCGTACTGCAAATCGATTTAGCTGAACGGGACAGAAAGAAGCTACTCGACCGCGCTTTTGCGGACCTCCGCATTCCCAGCGAGCTGGAGTCGAAGTTGCGAAGAAACCTCGCGGTCTATGGAACAACAGAAAACCCAATGAAGCCGCCACCTTCTCCATATCAAGTCAATCTTTTTGATGCGATAACCGCCCTGTCGAACCTTCTCCGGTACCTCGGCGTGAAATAGCGTGCGATGTGCTGCCGACCCGTCCTGTCAACGTTTCCCGCCGTGGAGTATTCCTGCCAATTGTTTTCGACGACGAGTGCTTGTCGGTACTTTACGCTACAAGGATTTGTAAGTACTTGTACTTATTGATTCTTAAGCAAGACAGCAGTACGTTTGCGGCAGTGGCTCCTTCTGACCGTATGCGCGTTCAGGGATTATTCCTGATCTCTGGAACGCTCACGCCTCGCTGCGAGAACAGATGTATCGGATCATTTCACCGGAGGGCGCATGCTTTCCTCGAAGTCGGACAATTCTCACTCCCCCCGATCCAAACCCCAATTCTTCCTTGTGCCTCCCGACCGATTGGGACTCAAGTGCGAATGCGATGAACTGAAGACTCGTTTGCTCGGGTCGATTCCCGGCCATCATAGGGATTTGGTCGCGGGATCATGGACCTTTCCACGAACGAGAGATGTCCTCGACAGTCTTCTCACGATATTTAAGACAGACTGGCGCATTCTTGACCGTTCTGTTGCCGACGCATTTGGTTTTCATGAGCGATCGAAGCCATCAATACCCCCGGCTCCGAAGCAGGCTACAAAGTCCTCCTCGACTCTTGAGGCCCTGCGAAGGGAGCTGACTATTCGCAACTATTCCCCTAAAACGATCAAGACCTATACGAGTTGTGTCCGGTCGTTTGAAGAGTACTCGTCGCCTCGGCGCCTTGAAACAGTCACGGTGGATGACGTGCGGGACTATCTGCTGTTTCAGATTGAGGAGAGAGGGCTATCTGCGGGGACGATCAGTCAGATCATTAACTCCCTACGGTTCTTGTTTGTTGAGGTGTACAAGCGTCCATTTGCTGTTGGAGAGATTGAGCGACCGAAGCGGGGAAGGAAACTACCGGTCGTACTCTCGCTCGAGGAAGTGCGGGCGATCCTGGACGGGTTAGGGAATCTGAAGCATCGAGTTATGATGATGCTCGTGTACTCGGCTGGCCTGCGTGTGGGTGAGGTCGTCACTCTGAAGCCAGAGGACATAGACAGCGAGCGGAAAATGATCTATGTCCGCTCGGGAAAAGGGAAGAAGGACAGGTACACGTTGCTTTCCGATGGTGTGTTGGACGTACTGCGGCAATACTGGAAGGCTTACAAGCCGAGGACGTGGCTGTTTGAGGGACAGATACCCGGCAGGCCGTATTCGGTGAGAAGTGCAGAGAAGGTGTTTGAGAACGCAGCGGCCAAGGCAGGCATACAGAAGGATGTCTCGATCCATACGTTAAGGCACTCGTTCGCGACGCATTTACTTGAGCAGGGAACCGACATCAGATTCATCCAGGAGCTCTTGGGGCACAGTAGTGTAAGAACGACGGAGATTTACACGCATGTGAGCCGGAAGCAGATTGCCACATTGCGGAGCCCCATTGATCAGATCTTACAGCCAAGAGAAAAATAAACGCGATTTTGGCACGCCCATGCCGCGCGAAAACGCGAAAGTACATTCTTGCACTAGTTAGGCGTCATGCCCGTCGGCGGGAAAAGATCTTGAGAGAGTGGCGAATTCAGATCTTTGGTTTGCTGTTAAGCAAAACGTCGAAGCATCGTGCATCCATACGCAGCAAATGGATGGCACCGCCTCCGGTCACGAACGCCTAACAAACGCCAAACCGACGCTCGCTCACTGGATAGGCCAAGACAGTTCGGGTTTGGCAAAATGAATAGAGCTCGCTCCATTGCGTCCCGCCGCAAATCGGAATTCGCTAGTACGGCGGTCCGCAACGGCGGTTTGGCTAAACGTTATGCGCAAGCAAAGATTCATTTGATACTGCGTTTTGCGGCACGAGGGAACGAGAGGCGTGCCATGTCATGCCGAAACTGTCTAACAATCTCGCCCGTGAACTGAGCTGCGATAACTTGTTTGGGCTGAGCGCTTTTGGAAATTCTCACTGTGGCGTGTCATGCTGCGGTGGAACATACAGTGGTCTTACACGGAAACCATATAAGCAATAGTTCGGCAGGCCGCGACACGAACCACCCATATCGGAGGACGAGCATGGCAACGACAGTAGGCACTTCTATCAGCGCAAAGGAACTGATTCCGGCGGCCGTTGCTCTCATTGCCGGATCATTCTGGGTATATCTTGATGGGTTCACTGGCGAGACGATTGCCCAAGTGCTCACAACTCTATCCACGGTTGCGGTGCTCCTTGTGCCCCTCTACCGAATTCTTGGACAGCGGGCAAATCGTGGATTCGGATACTACGCTGACCTTGCGATGAAGCGTCTCGCTTCTGAATTCCCTTCGATCGTGTCTGGTCCTAAGTTCAGCCGCGTCGACTATGTACCGAATGCGGAGTCCGCCGAAAGGAAGTATCTTTTCTTTCAACGGCAGAATGTCAATGAGAAGGCCCAGATTCTCTCGCTCGCCGCTGCCACAAATGGCGTTCTTGAGTTCAATCTGTCTCGTACGAGTATCAAATTATTGGGCTTGAACATAGAGCATGCTGTCATCAAGCAGCGGATGCGCGAACTCGTGTTGGCCAAGGCCAATGAGCTATTCTCTGGCCAGTATGAGGAAGCGACATTCGACCCTGCCAAACAAGAGAACCTTTGTGTGGTACTCGAATTCAACGATGACCTGCCGGCGAAGCGCTTTGAGACAGTCGTCTACCAGCTTGGTCATGGATTCATAACCGGCATCTCAAAATAGGAGAACGACCATGTTCTATTTGCCCACATCTCAAGCTTCCGACTGGCAGCAGCTTCTCGCGGACCCTGAGAAGCACTGGAAGGATGGCTTTTCCGCCAAATCGCTCGCGCTTAGCTGGCAAGGAGCGAATGGATTCCCGCAAAGCCTAAAGAGGCTCTTCGATTCATCTCATATACTCCGTCTTCACAATCTGACTTTTCTCGCAGGTTTCCCGGAGCACAAGGTTGATTTACCAGGCGGGTCTCGGGCTTCTCAGAACGATCTCTTCGTCTTGGCCGGTGGAGCGGACGGACTGACAGCCATCATGGTTGAAGGAAAAGTCGAAGAGCCATTTGGACCTTTCGTGTCTGAGTGGCTTGAGAATGCCTCAGCTGGCAAGCGTGAACGAATGGCATACTTACTCAAGCTTCTGTCGTTGCCAGAGTCGTCAGTTCACAACCTACGGTATCAATTGCTTCACCGAACGGCGTCCGCCATTCTCGAGGCTCAGCGATTTCACTGCACCGCAACCGTGATGTTGGTCCATTCATTCAGCGCGACCAGAACCTCATTCGACGATTACAGGTCGTTCGTGAATCTCTTTTCAGCAACGGCCGCCATCAACACCATTGTCGGACCAGTCCGAACTTCTCCCATGCCGTTGTACTTGGCATGGCTTAGCGATCCACTGTAGTAAGCGCGGCCTGCCTAACAGGTCGCTCAAGCTGCGCTCGGTGCAGCAAGTCCTGTAGAAGAACGGGCAGCGCAATCTGAAGAAGTACAATAGCGCCAAACCAACTGCAATCGTAAAAATCTTTTCATCTCAAAGCGCATCGGCGCAGCTTAGCTCCCGCCGTTAAGCGACAAATGTCAGCGAGCTATAGATCATCTTGTTGACTTTGGTTTTGTGCCGCAAAACGCGATCGATATAGTTCTTTGCCTGCGCATAACAAACGCCAAACCGGCGCTCGACCGGCGCTCGCACACTTAATAGGCGATGTTGAAACAAGAATTGGCTAGATGTAAAGTGCTCGCTCCATTGCTCACCGCCAGAGCAATCGACGATCAGTTCGATTCTGGCGGCTCGCAACGGCGGTTTGGCTAAACGTTAGCCGCCACCGCATTGCTCGGAAGAAGTAGCGTCCCTCAGGCCGGCGGCGCACTTGGCTTTATGGATTTGGGACAAAGGTCGGAAAGCGGAGCGGAAACGAACCAGAGGCAAAGGACAAAACGAATGCGACACGGTTCGAAACGTGCGCCGCCTCTAGGCAGAGTTGGGTTGAGAGAAATCGGGAAGTAATCTACCAGGATGCGGCAGCGGCTAACAAAACGCAAGCCGGCGCTCGCTCACTGCATAGGCGCGTATAGTTCACGATTGGCAAAATGAAATGAGCTCGCTCCATTGCTCGCTGCCGGAGCAATTGACGATCAGTTCGATGCCGGCAGCTCGCAACGGCGGCTTGCTTAAACGTTAGGCGTCATGCACGGCGCCCGGCAAGTAACGGCGCTCTCACTGAGTCCCGAAGGACAACTGATAATCCTCGCAATCGCTAGACGATCAGCGTTGTATCACTGATGACTACATGCTTATGAGCTTCCCGGTCAA
>JAPLFQ010000031.1 GCA_026390595.1 Ignavibacteriales bacterium | reverse complement strand
GGCGATGATTCCCAACCTTTCAAAGAGTCACGCCTCTTATGTTTCACGTCATTGCGAGGGGCTGTCCCAAAAGTACTTTCGACCTCTTCGAGTAAGTCAAGATTTCTTTAGTTTCGGAGATTTCAGGATCCTCAACGTGGTCGAAATAGCATTCCCGCCTGACCTCTCGGAACAGAAATGGCGGGCAGGTCGACCTACATTTGGGACAGCCCCGAAGCAATCCGGTGGTCGCAACGCAATCACCTTACAACACGACGCTCTGTTTCGTTGCACTCTCTGCCAGATCCCTCCATCCCTGGTTCAGACCATTGGAGGGACTCGCTCGCAGTGACAGTCTCTCTACCAGAGTCCGTACCGCGCCGTCATTGAAAACTCGAGTTTGCGGTCGCCGTGAATGTTCAAGGCCTCGTCGTTTGTCTTCCGGGTACCAACGCGCACGTCCAGGAAGCCGTCCCGCATGAACTGATACCGCGCATGCATACCGAAGGCCCGTTCTTCGTGAAGCGGACCGTATAGAAACGGTGAGGCCGGCAACGTATACTGGTACGAGATGTCTTTGAGTCCCCCCTTGCGATAGACCTGCATGGATGCTCCGATCAGGACTGAGCGCACCGGCCTGTAACTCAAATCGAGCATCAGATTGTCCGCATTCTGCCCCATCCAGTGCCCCATGACGTACCCGTTGTTTGTGAAGTCGGTCGGCGTGATCTTGTTGGTGTAGACCCAGGGGTTGATGCGGGTGTACTCGGCGTTGAACTCGATATTTTTCAGGAGCACGTCATACGTCTGAAACCCTATCGAGTAACCGAAATAGTTCGGGTGCTCTTCTGCAATGAGTATCTTGTCGAGTGACAGATCGTCGATGAACAAAGAACCATAGACATTCACGTTCCTGATCAGATTCAGGTCCAGGTTGCCAAACCACTGGATGTTGTCCTTGTCGAGATTGTAATGCTCGGCTGACTTGAAGAACATGATCGGAATGAGGTAGATCAGGAGCGGACCCCGGTCGCTGTAGACCACCGACTCGCCGATCGACACGTCCACACCGTGGACGGGTGTGAACTCCACCATGTGGGCTGCCATGTATTTTGTGCGGTCGACCTGGCGATAATAGTCCGCTATCGAGGAGCTGTGCAGAAAGTACGACCGTGTTGAATCGATAATGTTCGAGTTCAGCTCGGCGTGGAGGTAGATGAAGTCCATCCAGTTGGTCACCGGCACCCGGAGCTTGATCTGCGGGTAGGACGGGGCCTTGTTGGAGAACGCCAGGTTACCGTTCCGTTCCAGCCCCCAGATGTTCTGCATCTTTTCGAGCGAGAAACTGAAAGCGCCGATATGGAAAGTGAATTGGACCTCCGTCGTGTTGTATTCGAGCACCGTCCGGGGGAGGTTTTCAAGATTGTTCGTCGGGAGTACGCCGGGTTCGGGTGTATGCACCCTGCCGAAGTTGATTCCCGTTCCAACCTCTCGGTTATCGACGAAATTGAAATAGTACCCGATGTCGTCGAACACGTAGCCGTAGAATTTCGCCCCCTGCCCCCTGGTCCGGACATTGTCTTTTCCGATGTTCGTCTGGCCAAAGAGAAGATTCGGCTCAAGATTCAGTATCCCGCCTGGGAAGGTCTCGGAGATCACGTGCCAACGAATCTCGCTCGGCTCACGATCGCCGGCAAGCGTCGAGAGTTCATAGTTGAATTCCCCTTTCAGGAACTCGTACTCGTCTCGCTCCACTTCGGTCATCCGGTCAACTGCCCCCGCGAGCGTTTTGAGATGCATCGCGAGCACACGCCGTGACAGCGGCTTGGCCGCGTCCCGATACTCAGGAAGCAGTCCGCGGGCTTCCAAACGCTTGAGGAATGGATAGACCTCGTGCGCAACCGGAAGGTAGATGGACTGACTGAGGATGTGAGTCATACACAGAGTGATCAAGCCAAAGAGAAACGCGAAGCGAGCGATATAGAGACGACAGTTCATCAACTATTTCTTCCTCTGACGGGACACGCCGTGAGCATCCTTCGACTGCGTGTCGACTGGGAATCGTCTACACTCCGCTCAGGATGTCTGGTTCTTTTCATAGGTACCCAAAAAACATAATACACCCTGAGCGGAGTCCTGAGCATGGCGAAGGACGGAGTCGAAGGGTGTTCATCAGGAACCAAATCATCGATAACCTGCTGGCATTGCGGCCGACTCTTATCATCATTCGACTGCGTATTGACTGGGAATCGTCGACACTCCGCTCAGGATGTGAGACCGAACAGACATTGATTTTCAAGCCAAATACGTCAGGAGCAGAGCTCCCGACGACCAGTGGAGCTTATGAGGTGCCACCCAGCTGAGTTGCCAACTTCATTATTCGGAGTTCGATAATTCGATATTCATTATTCACCGGAACGAACCACAGGAATATCTGCGCCATAGGCGCATCCGCCTTCGGCGGACAATATCGAACATCCAATAATGAATCACGAGGTTAGGTATTCAAAATACGCCTTCAGACTCTCCTGCCACGCCGGCATCTGATCAAGGCCCTGAGCAATGAGCCGCGCATTAGCCAAGACCGAATATGCCGGACGCTTCAACTCGGACGGATAGATCGCCGACGAAACAGGCACAACTCTGGTAGAAGACCCGGCGAGCCGCAGGGCCTCCTTCGCAAACTCGAACCATGAGCATTCGCCGTTATTCGTTGCATGGTACAATCCGAATTCACCGGTTCTTGTCAGGACGCGAATCTGTTTTGCGAGGTCAAGCGTGTACGTCGGCGTCAGTACTTCATCGTCAACGACCTGAAGCTCACTTTTCTCTTTCGAGCGGGCAAGTATCTTCTCGATGAAGTTCGCACCTTTGCCCATGCATTGAGCGTGGCCGTAGAGCCCCGATGTGCGCACAATGAAGTGCCGCGAACAGACGGCCTGGATCGCACGCTCGCCCGCCAGCTTTGAAGCCCCGTAGACATTGAGAGGTTTCGCGTCGTCAGATTCATCGTACGGCGACCTCTTGGTTCCGTCGAACACGTAGTCCGTGCTGATATGGAGAAGAGGGATCTTCCTTTCTTCCAGGACACGTGCCAGATTCAGCGCCCCCGTTTCATTGATGAGGAACGCTTTTGCTGGCTCCTTCTCACACAGTTCAACATTGACGAGCGAGGCTGTGTTGACAACGAGATCCGGCGATACATTCGCGAACGCCTTTTCCACCGAGCCGATCTCGCTGATTTCTATGTCGCTTTGCGTCAACGCGATGACGGTCTCATCCGAGAAGCCCTTGACGATCTCCGTTCCAAGCTGGCCGTTTGCACCGATGACAGCGACTTTCATGTACTCCGCTCAATTGTTGCCAAAAGAATACTCACGCTCGCCTGCCTCTGGAATTGCCCGAGGCGGGCAGGCAAAGACCCTAGTAGGCAAATGCAATTCTAGGTTCCAAGAATAAGATGAACTGCCCCCGAACCAACATCGTTCGGGGCAAGCAAGGCCGCCAAGAGCGCCAAAGGTTCGAGTCTTTGGATGGAAAAGGATACTCAACTTTTTCTTTGCGGTCCTTTGCGCCCTTTGCGGTTTGTTTTTCAACATCCGGCTAGACGAAGGGATTACAATACCATGACGCACCAAAACAACGCATGTCACTCCCGAATGATTCAATCGGGAGTCCAGAATGCGCAGTCTTCCTGCCTACCGCAAGCAGGGATTCCCCGCCTGCCAAACCAGCCCCCTAATGGCGGGCAGGCCGCCAATCGCAAGCGGGAATGACAAACCCGGCTTTGGAATTGTCCATACGACGACTCTCTCTCAAGGCCGAGCAGAAAGATCACGTTATACTCTTCACAGCTTAGGATCAAATGCAAAGAGATCCCTAGCGTCCATGTCTTTGAGCGAGAGACCTGCGAGGTCCTTGTCCGACAAGATTGGATTCCCGGCAGGCCACACAATCCCGATATCCGGATCATCCCATCGAATGGTCTTCTCGCATTCCTTCTTGTAGAACCCTGTGCATTTATAGGCAACGGTCGCTTCATCACTTGTAACCACAAATCCGTGGGCGAAGCCCTCGGGTATGTAGAGCTGCTTATTGTTTTCAAATGAGAGCGTCATGCCAAACCATTTACCAAAGGATGGGGAACCGACACGGATGTCAACCGCGACATCAAATACCTCCCCCTGCAGAACGTAAACGAGTTTTCCCTGAGGGCTCGGGTTCTGATAGTGCAGCCCCCGCAGTACGCCCTTTCTGGAATACGAAATATTGTCCTGCACAAAATCGACGCTGACCCCGAGACGGGCATATTTCTCTTTGTGCCACGATTCAACGAAGCTGCCCCGCGAGTCGCCATGCCTGTCAACTTCAATGGCAAGGACTCCGGATAATTCGGTTTCGACTATGTTCATAGGGGATTACTTGTTAAGGAGGGCTAGGATGTATTGGCCGTAGGTGTTCTTTCTCATCGGTTCCACCTGCTTCAGGAGTTCATCGGAGCTGACCCATCCGGCGTTGTAGGCAATTTCCTCGGGGCACGCGATCTTCAACCCCTGCCTGTCTTCGATTGTCTGGACGAAGTTGGATGCCTGGAGAAGCGACTCGTGCGTCCCGGTATCGAGCCATGCCATTCCGCGGCCCAGGATTTCGACCCGGAGCTGACCCATTCTCAGGTATTCTTTGTTCACATCTGTAATTTCCAGCTCTCCCCTGGCCGACGGCTTCTGAGATTTCACGATCGAGCAGACGTTGTCGTCATAGAAATACAGTCCCGTCACCGCATAGTGCGATTTCGGCCGCCCGGGCTTCTCTTCAATTGAGATGGCGTTTCCATGGGCATCGAATTCAACCACTCCGTACCGCTCCGGATCCTTCACAAAATAGCCGAAGACTGACGCGCCTGACGTTTGCTGTGCTGCGCGACGCAGCGAATCCACAAGGCCGTGGCCGTGGAAGATATTGTCACCCAGAACGAGGGCCACGCGATCGCCGCCGATGAATTTTTCTCCGATGAGGAAGGCCTGCGCGATCCCCTCCGGCTTTGGCTGCTCGGCATACTGAAATGAGACTCCCCACTGGGACCCGTCTTTCAGGAGCGAACGGAAACGATCGAGGTCTGTCGGCGTGGAGATAATGAGAATGTCGCGGATCCCCGCGAGCATGAGTGTCGACAATGGATAGTAGATCATCGGCTTGTCGTAGATCGGCAGGAGTTGCTTGCAGAGCGCGAGTGTAGCCGGATACAACCTGGTACCGGCGCCACCGGCTAATATGATACCTTTCACAATCCGTTCCTTTCAATACTTGGACTTCGCCCTTGTGCGAAGTCGTGACGAATTAGACAAGCACCGTGATGTCATGCCAATCCGAGTACCATCTAACACCCTGAGCGGAGGTAATAAGCACCACCTTCGTGCGGAGTCGAAGGGTGTTCATAGAGCCATGTTCTTCTTCAAGGTCCGCGAACGTTGCTGAAGACCCGAACATCCTTCGACTACGATCGCAGAAACGGCGATCTCCGCTCAGGATGTCTATTTCATTGCATAGAAGACCTTCCTGGACACCTGTCATCCGTCAACGTGAGCGCACAAAGGGCGTCCTCCGTTGAGAATCTCTTGTTCTCGTCCTGCCGATCCAAAAAACATGTTACACCCTGAGCGGAGCTAATAAGCACCACCTTCGTGCGGAATCGAAGCGTGCCCATAGAACCATGTTCTTCTTCAAGGTCCGCGAGCGTTGCTGAAAACCCGCACATCCTTCGACTACGATCGCAGAAACGGCGATCTCCGCTCAGGATGTTTGTACTTTTCATGCACGGGAGCCTCTTTGCAGCTGAGACTCTTCTCGCTCCTTCTTTTCCGTGGATTTTGCGAGTTCGTGTATAAGGTCGAAATCTCCCGCAATCAGGGCCGCTTTTTTGGCGTGGGACCACCCTTTTATTTTTCTCTCCGCTTCAAACGCTTGTGCATCATCAGGAAAAACATCATTCCAAACACAATGGACCGGTCGGCGTCTCCGCGTGTAGTCGCTGCCCACCCCTTCCTGATGTTCAGATATTCTTCTGTCAAGGTCCCGGGTTTTTCCAGTGTAATAGGAATTATCCGCACATTCCAGGATATAGACGAAATATGGCGTCGGATTTCGCTTTGTCGAACCTTGAGCATCCTTCGACATGGTCAGGATGTCTGGTACTGATTGACCTTCTACAGATCCAGCTTCTTTCGGAAGTACTCCATGGTCTTCCGCAATCCATCTTCTCTCTTCACGCGCGGTTCCCAGCGAAGGAGCTGTTTCGCAAGCGTGATATCCGGCTGACGGACCTTCGGATCGTCTTCCGGCAAGGGCAGGTAGACAATCCGGCTCTTGCTTCCGGTCAATCGGACAATCTCCTCTGCAAGCCCCTGCATTGTGATCTCTTCAGGGTTTCCGATGTTCACCGGAAGCGCGTAATCGGACATCATCAGGCGGAAAATCCCATCAATAAGGTCTGACACATAGCACACACTACGTGTCTGCTTTCCATCCCCAAAGACCGTCACTTCTTCACCGCGTAACGCCTGGGACATGAACGCGGGAATCGCGCGACCATCCTCGATACGCATGCGTTCGCCATAGGTATTGAAAATCCGGGCGATACGTGTATCAAGGTGATGGTAGCGGTGATATGCCATCGTCATCGCCTCGGCGAACCTCTTTGCCTCATCGTAAACGCCCCGGGGGCCGACGGGGTTGACATTGCCCCAGTACGTCTCAGGCTGAGGATGGATGAGCGGATCGCCGTAGGATTCTGAGGTCGATGCCAGAAGAAAACGCGCGTTCTTGGCCTTGGCAAGCCCCAGGGCTTTGTGCGTCCCAAGCGATCCCACTTTCAACGTTTGAATCGGCAGCTTGAGATAATCGATAGGACTAGCGGGAGAGGCAAAATGAAAGATGTAACGGACATCTCCCTCGACAAAGAGATAGTTTGTCACATCATACTGAACAAACTTGAATTGCGGATTCCCGGCGAGATGAGCGATGTTCGCCGTGCTGCCGGTGATCAGGTTGTCGATACAAACGACAGAATGCCCTTCAGCAACCAGGCGGTCACAGAGATGAGAACCAAGGAAACCGGCACCGCCGGTGACTACAGACGTCGGCATGATTCAGACACGCTCGCTGATAAATTGGAAATGCAAACTTCTGAGGCACCAAGAATGTCCACTTTGGTGCTCACGGGACTCAAGTTACCAAACGAGGGTGCAAGATGCAACGGCATGGGGGAGCAGATAGGGGGATATCCAAAACGCTTTCGAAGAGGAAGCGAACGTGATCGATCAAGCACATCGACTTCTTGCACAAACGAACCTAAAACAAACGGCCGCCCTGCAAGCGCAGGACGGCCGTTGTCCAGCAAACGAAAACCTTGAACCTACTGGAAGTCACCAGCATAAACCCATGTGCCGAGCTTTCCATCACTGTCAACCGTGACCTTGATGGTGTTCGAAGCATTCTGAGCTGACACCGCTGTGAACACGATCGTGTTCGACGTCGGCGCTGCCGTATAGATTCCGTTCTCATTCGTCTTCATCTTTGTCGGAATCGCGAACGTGGTATAGTCACCCTGTCCACCGCCCATCGAGCTCGGACGAATCCTGAACTGGTACGCCTGTGCTGAAAGATTGTTCAGGTCGTTGATCATAGCGTCACGGTTCGACTGAACACTTTGAGCGCTGAAAAGGCTCAGGCCAACTGCGATGGCGATACCAACGATGATAACACCAAGGATGATAAGCAAAAGTTGTTGTTGTCCCATAGATTATTCTCCTCTTTCTGTTCGTGGCTAGGATACGACGCGATAGGATTATTAGACTCTTCTCAACTTAGGCATAAGCCTTGCCAAAAACAAGTCGGTCGGATCAGATTCCGTGCGTGCGGGGCTTAGAATTTCAAGATTCGTGCTGTCTTCACTTCTTCATCAATCCGTAGTATATAGTCCTTGAAATGCCCTGGATGACGGTTGCCAACTTGGGATAGTCGACATCCTCTTTTCCCCTCGTCATAATAGTAATGAGGTAAGGGCGGTCCTCCAGATAGAGAATCCCAGTCTCATGAAGTTCTTTGTACTTCGCGGTGCCAGACTCGCCGAATTTATGAGCGATCAAGAGGTTTTCACCCGGGATCCCTTTGACGATGCCATCTTTGAACGATGTTCTTGAGAGTAAATCGATCGCAAATTCTGACTGCTTGATGTTCAGATAGGTTGCATTAAACAGCGTTTCCATAAACATCGAACAGTCCACGGCAGAGAGTGGGATGTCGTTTCCTGTCAGGTTCGGCTTCGGCAAACCAAATTCTTCAAACATCCTTGTGAAGATCGCCTTGTCCATCCCGAGCCACAAGAGTTCACTGGCGTTGTTGTCCGAATATTCTATCATGTATTTCAACAGGTCACGGCGAGAATAGCGTTTGCCGAATTCTATCCGATTCGAGAGAATGGACTGGTTCTTGGGAATGGCATACTTGAAATTGAAGATGAACGGTACGGTACCATCGAGAAAACCCGGATGCTCCTCTTCGTACTTCAGTATCGTCATGAGCACGGCAATTTTCAGGATGGAACCCGGGAGGTATTTTTCGTTCTGGTTGAGTGCCGTCCAATTCGACTTGTCAAAATCTCTCATGTAGAACGATGCCGAAGAGATTATTCCCTGCCCGACATAATACTGAATCAGGTTTGCGACAGAGCTTCTGATGCCGTGATATCCGTCATATTCATGCAACGGTTTTGCGGAGAACAGCGGCCGGATGAATCTCGCATCTGCGATCCGCTTGATTTGATACTCAGATTGGTCGGGATTCGATGGCTCATGCCGGGACGCCAGAACGGGACCCGTTGAGTAGATACCGCGGGTAATAAAGAACGTAATTGAGGCCACGAGAAGTGCCGAGACTACGGACCAAACGACCGGAATTCGAGAAGACCAAACGTGATGCGGGTCCAAAGCATGAGCATGTCGGTGCTTGCCCATAGCAGAACACCTTTCGCTAATTCGATAGCGCTCAAGACTACAAGAGTTTCCCCATCAGCGGGAAGACCTCATTGCGGTATCAGACACGGGAAAATGGCGAAAGCTTACCAGCGATTGAGTCATGGACACTCTTGCACCAGACGGGCTGCATCAAGACAGAATGCCACGGCAAGCCCGCTGAATCTCGGAGGGGGACGATGATCGGTGGGCAACGTGAAGCGTTCTATGAAATATATGTTCTGCAACGTCAAAAGTCAATTCCCTCCGTCAGCAGCTAATGTTTACGGGGATGCTGGGCCTCAAGGAAGACAGCGTTGACGCCGAATACGGACAGAACTGTAGGAATGGGTTTGAATCGTGCCTTTAGAAATGTAATCTCACTCCTCCAAACATCTCCCTTCTCGCGGCCGGCTGGTATGCATTGCCTCCGGGATCGGGTTCTGTGAAGGCGATGTACTCCTTGTCCGTGATGTTACGGATTTGGAAGCTCAGTTCCACCCGATGTCCGGCGAAGCCCAGGTCATAACTCATTCGCGCGTGGAAGAGCGCGTACCCATCTGCCGCTTCGGTTTCGATGTTCGCTCCATCGATGTACGTTTTGCTCATGGTTTCGGCGGTGAGGCCGATGGAGAATCCTTCGGAGATCGTGTACCGCGCATCAAAAGCGAATTGATGCTTCGGCGAATTCGGGAGCCAGCTTCCGTCCTTGATGAACTTCTGTACGGCAGGATCGTCCATGACAACCTGAATCGGTTTTGAATTCGAGTACTGGAATGCGGAAAAAGTATACGCCGCCTGGATGTCGAACTCAGCATGCGGGGTATACTCGAGGGAAACTTCCGCACCAGCTCTCCGGCTTGAGGCGGAGTTTCTATAAAACGTCTCCTGGTTGCGCAGCGGATCCGCAATGCGGTATCGATCAAAATCGTTCGCCGTTATCAGGGAGAATCCCGTAAACTCGTAATGCAGGTGGCTTCCCATCGTTTGCCTGACTCCCACTTCGAATCCTTCCGATGTGGCTGACGTGAGGTGAGTGTTGAAGCCGCCAAAATGATCCGGGTTCTGGGCCAGTTCCTCTGTCGCAGGAGGCATGAATCCCTGCCCCCAGCTGGCAAACATCGTCACATCCTGCTGCGGTGAATAGGTGAAGCCTACCCGAGCCGTGGTCCTGGAAAAGTCGGCATTGCCCGACAGATCCAGTGGAGTCTTGAGCAAGTCCTTCAGCTCATTGTGAATATTGTCGTACCGAAGACACGCCATCAATCCATAGTTGCGGCCGAGGTCAAGCTTGCCGAGAAGGAACACGCCCGCCCCGCTCTGTTCGATCTCTTCCTTGGAACGGATGGTGTCGCCTTCGACCGCATGCAGGTTGTCCACACGGTGCTCGTCGATCGATTGCCACTGGGCATCGACGCCGAAACTCAGCCTGCCCCTCAGATGATCAGCCTCCTCACCTGATCGAACAGTGTATTGAATGGATGCGCCCGGTGTCGAGATCGTCCTGTGATTGAATGTCCGGTTGTTCGCTTCCGTGAACAACGTGCCTTTCACATACGCGCCAAAATCCAGAGATTGGCGTTCACCGAAACGGAGTGAGCCGGTGGTGCCAACGGTCGTTCGATTCGTCGCGAGGTACTCGTTGAACGGAATTGCATCGGGGTTTGCCTGACGCGCGTTCTGCTTATACTGATCAAGGTTGATCCCCTCGGGATTCTCATGAAATGTCTCCGAGCGGGAGAAGATAGGATTCAGCTGAAAACTTGCCGATGGAGTCCACGTTGCTTTTCCATAGGCGATGTTCGACCAGAAATGGGTGTGATCCCTGTACCCGTTCCCCATCGTCCGGGAGAGTGAAACCCTGTAATTGATCGCGGGTGTGCTCCCTCCGAATTGGCCAAACGCTTTCCAAAACCCATTTGAACCACCCGTGAACGCCGCATCGCCAGAGATCGGCACATTGTGAGCATTCTGTGTCACAATATTGATGATGCCGCCTGATGCGCTGCCGCCGTAGATCGACGCCGCAAGTCCCCGAAGAACTTCAATTCTCTCGAGGGCTGCGTACTCGACATCAAAAAAATCGGGGGCGAATCCGGTCGGGTCATTGAGCGGTATGCCATCGAGGAGGATCTTGATTCCGCGTATTCCTCGTTCTGTCAAAATCCCCTGCCCGCGGATGGAGAGGTGCACCCGTCCTCCGTTGGCCTGATTGTCGACCTTGACGCCGGGTACCAGCTTCAGGGCCTCGTCCATCGCCACAGCCCTGGACAGGGTCTGAACAACCTCAGGCCCGACGATGCTCGTCGAGAACGGAATCTCCTTCAGAGGAAGCGTCATGCGGGATCCCGTCACGACGACTTCGGGATACTTGAACTCCAAAGTATCCTTGCGGGGAGTTTGAGAAAGTCCAACATGTATCACCAGAACGAGTAGCAGGGGAAGAACGAGGAAGAATGTTGGGCGTCGCATACGATCCTCGGTGGGAGACAGGACTAAGAGCGATCGTGATTTCGCTCAAAATGTTGCCAGAGTTTGACTGAAAAGCAAAACCGGATGTTGCAGTCATTCGCAACTTTGGCAAAAAAATCTCATATTCTTTCAGGCTCACTGCAGAAGGTTACAGAGAGCCGCAACCAACACTGCCAGACCGCCGTAAACTTAAGATTCAGCCTGACAATTACCGGTTTGAAATCTCACTAATCCACACCGTTCACTCCACCTCAAGAAGGAGAATTCCCGATGAAGAGAAGCTTCTTTTTTGTTTTCGCGGCTCTCGTCCTCGCCACCGCAATTGCAGTTTCACAGCCGGCGCGTCCGTTTGTCGACACGACTGCGATCGCTGCGATCAAGGACGAAGCACTCAAACGTTCGGAGGTCATGCAGACGTTGAGCTATCTTTGTGACGTCTACGGTCCACGACTCACCTGGTCACCGGAGTACAAGCAAGCAGCCCAATGGACAAGCGGCAAGCTCAAGGAGTGGGGACTGCAGGACGTCCACTATGAGAATTGGGCTCCGGTTGGAAAAGGTTGGACGCTCAAGAGATTTTCCGCTCAGGTATTGGGACCGAAAGCATTCCCTCTGATTGCGTATCCGAAAGCATGGTCTCCCAGCACAGACGGACCGGTGCGCGGCGAAGTGGTATATCTCAAGGCCGGCGCAGAATCCGATCTTGAGACGTTCAAAGGAAAGCTGAAAGACGCGATCGTTCTCCTTGACGCACCTCGGCCGCTGCGGGCACACTTCCAGGCCGACGCCACGCGTTTCACCGACTCAGCCTTGGTGCGCTATGCCAACGCAGATATGCCGGTCGGCGGTGCGATGCCCGATTCGTCGATGATTCAGTACTACGTCAAGATGATGCAATGGAGCGCGAAGAAACTGGCCTTCTGCCAGAAAGAAGGAGCAGCGGTGATCGTCAACAATGCGAGCGGGGATGACGGGACCGTTTTTACAGCAGAAGCGTCATCCGGCTACGTGCCTCAAGGTCTTTCAGATCTTTTCAGCCCGGCGACAAGCGCTTATGGCGAGAAAGCTCCCGCAATCGTGCCGCAGGTTTCGATCGCCACTGAAGATTATAATAGAATCATGCGGATGATCGAAAAGGGACAAAAGGTCACTGCCGAGATCAACCTTGAAGTATCGATGACGAAGCCGGATTCGGCATTCAACATCGTTGCCGAGATTCCCGGTACCGACCTGAAGGATGAAATCGTCATGATCGGAGGACACTTCGATTCGTGGCATGCCGGAACAGGCGCGACCGATAACGGAACGGGCACTGCCGTCTGCATGGAAGCTGTCCGCATTCTGCAGAAGCTCGGCTTGAAGCCGCGGCGGACGATCCGCATCGGACTGTGGGGAGGCGAAGAGCAGGGGCTGTTCGGGTCGCGGGCGTATGTCGCCAGGCACTTCGCAGAGCAGGACGGCGATTTTATCAGCATGATGATGGGACGCGGAGGCCCGATAAAGAAGAAAGCCGAGCATGACAAGTTCTCGGTCTATTTTAACCACGACAACGGAACGGGGAAAGTGCGCGGCGTCTGGATGCAGGGGAATGAATCGGTTCGGCTGATCTTCCGTGAGTGGCTCGCGAAGTACAACGACCCTACCGCTCAGACGTTGTCGCTGTCTAACACCAGCGGCACGGATCATCTTTCGTTCGACGGCGTCGGGCTTCCCGGATTCCAATTCATCCAGGACCCGATCGACTACAATACGCGTACGCACCATTCGAACGAAGACGTCTGGGATCGTGCGCAGGACGGAGATCTGAAACAGGCTTCGGCGATCATGGCCATCTTTGCCTATAACGCGGCGATGCAGCCTGAGAAGTTCCCGCGGAAACCGATGCCGGGGACGAAGTAGAATCTGGTAGAAAGAGTCTCACGCCCGCCTGCCTCTGGAATTGCCCGAGGCGGGCAGGCAAAGACGCGGAGGCACTAAGTCTTATCGATGGGAATATGTGCTCAGAAGTGCCGGGGACAACGACGGGGCAAGCAAGTGCTTGCCCCGTTTGTTTTGACAGTGGCCAGCCCAAATGAAGCTACCTTTGACCCAGCCCTCGGTAAGAAGAAACTGTTCTTCGCCAGCAAATCTGTCGAAGCATTTTCATGTCCAACAGTTCAACTGTCGCACAACAAGAGGCACCAATACTTGATTATATCATAATTATGCACTAATTTGCGCTCATTCTAAGGACAATAGAGGAGTATCAATGCCTATAATCAAGTCGATCTCTAGCTTGCGCAACCGAACTCGAGAAATTGCCATGATTTGTCACAAAGAAGACGAGCCGGTGTATTTGACGACCAACGGCGAAGGTGATCTGGTTGTTATGAGCATCAGCCACTATGAACGCCTGAAAGGGCAAGTTGACCTCTTTGAGAAGCTGGGAGTAGCTCAAGGACAATCAGCAGCAAAGAAGAAGGGCATTACCCACGAACTCATGATGACCAAACTTCGCCGAAGAGCCAATGTCCGTTAAGTTCACGCTTCGCTATCTCCCGATTGCTCAAGACGACCTCGTCTCAATCTTCGATTTCATTGCTCAAGATAGCCCGCATCGGGCCTTGTCGTTTGTGGAGAAGTTCGATGAGCGGATCGGCCTCCTTGCGCGGCATCCGTCACTGGGACGGGTTCCACGGCATCTAAGGCTTCGAGAGTACGGATATCGTGTCATGATAGTTGAATCATACCTCGTCTTCTACGTCGTCCGCGGCCGCGAGATTGAAATACATCGCGTGGTTCACGGATCCCGCGACCTCGATCACCTCATCTAGTGCCGTCTCCAAAAAGTAATATTGTATTTCTTATTTTTATGGTTTCTAACGCAGAGTCGCCCCGACAATCCTTCGGCTCCGCTTCGACTCTCCCTCGACTCGTCACGACAAGAAACGTCGCGCTTCGCTCGGGATCGCTCAGCGTCGCTCAGGGCGTCGGGGTAGACAGAGACCGCTTAGGCACGGAGAGATTGTCAAGCTTCTCCCTCTGCGATTCTCCCCGCCAGACCGCACGGCGGGCTGGCGCGACCTCAGCGCCCGCCTGCCTTCTTGAACTCTCAGAGGCGGGCAGGTCTCTGCGTTGAAATCCACAAGATTATTTGCGTGAACCTGCACTAGCAACTCACGAATTCCAGATGCGGCGTGTTTTCCGCCTAACGCGAGCAAAACAACGAAGGGGCTGTCTCGAACGTGAGTCAGCCCCTTCGTATTGTGTCAGGTCGATAGAGGTGTCAGAACGTAATACCCACCGACAGCCTGTGGACGTTGGAAAGGAGATTGTAGAGCGCGTAGGAATAGTCAAACCGGAGACTGCTTCCGCCGAGAGGGGCCACAACGCCGGCTCCAAACGTCGCCGTCTCCTGATCATAGTTGAACCTGTAGCCGCCGCGGAGAAATACCTGGCCGAGGATTGTCAGCTCAGTCCCCACATTGATCCTCTCCCGGTTATCATTGGGATGAGCGGCATCGGCAGCAACCAGGATTTTGATGCTCTCTGTGTTCAGAATCGTCATCGACGCGCCTACCTGGAAGTGCAGCGGCAACGGATAGTCGTCCGTTGCAAGCGTCGCAGGAGCGAGCCTGTTGTTCGGGTTTTGATTGCTTGCGTCGTACTTGACGTCCAGGTCCTGCCCGTCATATTTCATGTCCGGGCCAAAATTCGTCATGCTCATGCCGATCGTCAGATCCCCGAAGCCGATGCGGTACTGGGTTCCGATGTCGAACGCAAGCCCCCCCGACGTCTCGTTCCAGATTCTCTGGTTCATATATTTCATCGTCACGCCGACGCTGAAATCCTTCGTGAGAGACCGGGCATAGCTGACGCCCAGCATCAGGTCCTGCGCGTCGAACTTCTGACCCGTTCCTTCGGGCTGCAGTTCCGTCGTCACCTCCATCTCCCCCATGGTCAGAAGACTCATCGATATTCCGAACGATCCAACATCTTCAGACGAATGGACGAACGCGGCATGGTTCAGGTTCACCCCTCCCCACCACGACGTGTTAGAGGCAAAGAGTTCATTTTCAGGGACATGGACAATACCTGCGGGATTCCAGAACAGAGCAGATGCGTCGCCTGCGTTCGAGACGTAAGCGCCCCCCATGCCGATTCCCCGCGGGCCGACTGGAATTTTCAGAAACTGGGCCCCCGCGGTGCCGACGTTCGGATTCTGTGCGAAGAGCACGCTGCACAGGCTGATAGAGAGGCCGGCGAGTAACAATATTGATCTTTTCATGGCTGGTCTCCTATTTGATGACCGCGAAGCGGCCAAGTTTCTCTGCGGTGTCGGTCTTGACGAGGTAGAGATACACACCCGGGGCGATCTCTCTCCCCCCGGATGCTCTCAGGTTCCACGTCTCGGTTCCGTTGTCACTGTTGTGCTCAATTGTCTGCACTTTGTCTCCGGCCATGCTGAAGATGTAGATCGTGCAGCGCGGCGGGAGGTTGTTGAACTTCAACACACGGACGGGCTCCCTGCGCAACGCTCCGAATTCCGGCTCATACAGCGAAGAGACCAGGTACGGATTCGGCACCACTTTGATCCTCTCCAGATCAGCGTTGGTCAATGCCTGTGTGGCACCTGCCGCGCTTGTCGTGAATGTGAACTTGTCATTGTATGTGACCTTGCTTTGCGCCAGCGTGTCTGTGAGGAACAGGGCGAAGGTCAATCCTGTCGATGTGCTGTAATACGTTCCGTACGAAAAGGACTCAAGCGGCATCGCAGACGTTGTCCCGCTCGCGACCTGTACTCCCGGCCTGATCACGATGGAGTCTCCTGCCGCCGGCCTGTCGCTGAGTATTGCTGAAGTGTCCGTGAGGGTCAGCCGAAGTCCCTCAAAAGAAATGGCAACGCCGGAGGTATACGTCCCCGCCGCATTGACGACCGTTCGTTTCGTGAGGTTACGGAGAACGAACTGACCGGCGCCGGTAAATGTGAGACTGAACGCATCCGATGTGTTCGGACCGATCGAGCTCACGCTGACACTTATCTGTGTGAGAAACAATCCTTGTTCCACGCTCGTGAGCGGAGCGAAGCTCACGGTATGCAGCCGGCCTCCGGCATCCGGGTTGTCCTGCGCAGCGATATCGAACAGTACACGCGCCGTGCCCGTGCCTGCCTGCGCCGGCGTCGTTGCTGTGACCGGAATTCTCCCCACGGCTTTCGTTCTGGGGACTACGATACCGAAATTAGGATCGTCCGCAGATGTTCCGCGCGGCGATTCGAGAACGGTGCTTCCGACCTGGCTGTAGGCTGTCACGGTGTACCAGTATTCAAAACCGTTCGTGGCGGTCGTATCGAGGTATCGATATTGAATTCCATTGTCCTTCCCGTTTCCGTTCACACGATCGAACGACGCAAGCGGGACCGGATCAGCGCCCAGGTTCGGCTGAAGGTTCCGGTCTATCTGGTCCCAGTGCACGCCCTTGTCGACGCTCTTGTAGATCCGGTATCCTTCGAAGTTGAGCTGGCCTGTGAGTTGATCGCGCACAGATTCAGAGCGGTTGTCCCAGGCGATTGTCACACGACCGTCTCCGGGCGTGACAGAAACCTTGGGCGACTGCGGCGGCTGGACGACTCTGAAATTGTTCGCCACCAGATTGTACGCATGCACGGTCGTGGAATCGAGTTCCTCGACGGTGTTGCCGGCGACCATGGCAGTCACAAACTTCAACGTGTCCCCCGGCGCAATCCGGTATGGACCTGAACTGAGGATGGAGATCGGCGCAGTCCCCGCTGCGGGCTGCGACGAAGCGAAGTCATCGAAGTGGAGATTCGGCGCATTGGCCCCAAGATGGAAGTGTTTCGGTCCGACACTCGATTCGTAGAGGGATCGCGTGCTGGCCATCCTGCCAAATTCCACGTTGTCATCGTCGATCTTGTCGTCGGAGTAAAGGCACCAGTGGCAGTCGGTGACTCCCGGTTCTACCCCGTTTACTTTGGGCGTCTTCATGATCATGAGACCGAAGACCCCTGTTGGGGCATTCCACTCCACTGAATGCCCGTTCACGTGATAGGCGTACAGGCGATTCCACTTCTTGTCGAGCACGTACCGATTGAAATTGTAGTCTTCTGCGACGTCATACCCCCCCGGCTCGATGTCTGCGTAGAGACCGAAGTAGAGACTGTCGTACGTATTCTTCGAGTTGTTTGTGAGGAGGAACGTGTAGAAGATCAGATCGCGAATCGATTTCTGACTGAACGCGTACCCGATCTGGTTCACCTGAATCCCGAGTACCTTCCGCGTATTATTGGAGTCGCTATAGACGCAGTAGCTGTCCTGGTTTGAAACGATCACGGGCTTTCCCGAAGCGTCTTTCACCGGCCAGCCGGACGCTGGCCACGTAGCCGGCTTGTCGCTGAATGCGACCCGGGCGCTGTCCCGGTTTGCATAGCCCGGCACAGCCTCCCACTCTTCGTTGGTCGTGAACCGTCCCTGGATTACATTGCCGGGAAACCCGACATACGGGGCGACACGATAGATGTATTCGTGGAGACTGCCGAGCGGGAATTCACCCGACACCCCCTGTGACAGGGTACGTGCGTAGAGCTTGCCCCTGTTCTCAAAAAACGAGCCGATGTTGCTTTTGTTGTGAGACCCGCCGGCCCGGTCCACGACACCCTGCGTCGAGGTTCCCCCCTCCGAGCGATCGCGGTCACTACGGTCCTTCTTCTGAAGATCCTGCGCCTGTGATGAGAACATCAGGCAACAGATGAGGAATATGGCTGCGAATGGTTTCATAGGTTCAGCTCTCGAGTAAGGGATTAGAAGCCAAAGCGCGCCCCCAGCCGGATGCGGCGGGGCGGCCCGAAATTGCTTGGATCCTGGATGTAGTCCTGCGAATAGCCTCCGGAATACGAAGCATCCGGTTCGCCTGTATCGCTATACACATACAGAACGTTTTTGTGGTTTGTCAGATTGAGGAGCTCGACAAACACCGTGAGCTTCGCCTTTCCGATCAACCACTGCTTGTTGATCTGGGCATCTACCGAGTAGGTCATCGGCATCCGGGCGGAGTTTTTCTCGATGTAGCTGACCACTCTGCCGAACGGGGCAGGGGTGTAGGGATATCCGCTGCTCGCGCGGACAACAACGTTCCACACTGTGTTCGCGAGCGGGCGTATGCCGAGCAACGCCGGACCATCGTTATCGGGAAGATAGAGGTTCGCATTCAGATTGAAGAGGTGCGGCTTGTCAAACGAGAGCGGATAGAGAAGCGTCGATTGCGTCGTTCCCGGGTAGTCTTCCGTTTCAGACGATGCACTTCCCTTCGCCACTGAGTAGGTATAAGTGATCGATCCTGAGAGGTACTTTGTCCTCCGCATGTCGACACGCATCTCGAAACCCTTCATGTTCGCGTACGCTTCATTCATATAGAGCGTGTAGCCGACAAACCGGCCCTCGACAAATGGAGGGAAGAACCGGGTCCCCACGAGCCCGATGACATCCTTGTAGTATGCAGTGAAGGACCCGACGATGGCGTCAGAAAACTGGTGAGACACTCCGACTTCGTAGGCGGTCGTCCGCTCCGCGTCCAGGTTGGGCTGGCCGAAGATCGGCTCACGCACGTTGATATCATATTGACTGTTCTCGTACAGGCGCGTGTAATCCGGGTTCTGGAAGAAATGGCCGTACGAGAAATGGAGCGACGTCTTGTCGCTGATTGGGTGGGCCACACCCAGCCTCGGGCTCCACTGCAATTTCGGCCTCGATTCGATAACCGATTTCTGGTCAAGAGGATTGTTGCGGAACGGCGAGAGCTGATCTGCATAGTCGAAGCGCAGGCCGAGGTTCATGACGAACGCGTTCATCTCGATCTTGTCCTGGACGTAGGCCACACCCTCGAACGGCTTCTTCGTGAAATCGGTGATGTAGGGGAAATTCCTTTTCGGGTCATAGACATCGAAGTATTTCAGATCGTGTTTTTTGAATTCGAATCCCAGCTTCACCTCATTGCTCTTCCCCATTTGCCAGACGAGGTCGCCCTTGGCATTCAGCGTCGCGGTCCGATTGTCGGTCAGTTCGATCGGATCCCGCTTCGCGTAGAATTCAAAGCCGGTCCCCTTGTCAGCGAGGTAGCTCCAGGCAGAGGGGCCCAGATACTGCGACGTGTCCTTATCGACTCCCGAGTAGTAGGACTGGTTGAAGTAGGAGACCCGGACGTCGTAGAAAAGGTTGTCGGCGACGCTATGCGTGATGTTGCCGATGATCTGCCGGCTCTTCTCCCTGACTCTCAGGTATTGATCGGGGATGTATTTCCACGAGTGGTTGTACGGCCGCCTGTCTTCCTCACTGTAGCGCCATGTCAGGGTCCCTTTGAGCGCCGGGACGAACCTGCCGCTCAGTTTCGCCATTGTGGAGAGCGTCTTGTCAGATCCAAACGGAAGCCAACTGCTCCGGGCATCGCGTTCGCCCGTGACGAAGAAGGATGAGCTCTCTCCGAACAGCGGACCGCTCATCGTGACATCAACACGGTTTTCACGATAGTCCTTGTAGGGCGCCGCACCGAACTCGCTCGTCCGCGCTTCGACAGTTCCGGAGTAGGCTTTTCCCCCTTCTTTCGTCACGATGTTCACCACACCGCTGAGGGCATTGCCGTACTCCGCGTTAAACGTACCGCTGAGGAAATTGAGCTCCTCGATCGATTCGTTGCTGATGCGCGTCGCCAGCCCTCCCATCACCGGATCGTTGACGTACATACCGTCGATCAGGAACGCAACCTCGTTGCCTCTGCCGCCCCGCACGTAGAGCGTGTTTCCTTCGGCGACGACGCCGGCCTGCATGTTCAGGACTTCAATGAAATTCTTGACCGGCAGTGCCGACATCTGTTCGCTGGTCACGATGTACGATGTCGCAGTCAGATCCTTCTGGATCAGAGGGCGCTCTGCCTGAATCACGACCTCCGACAACTGGACGGAGGCTGCGTCGACCGTGACGTTGAGCGTTGTAGTCTGGTCAACGATGACGCGAACACCGGTGACCGATTTCGACGAATACCCGATCATCGTCACGCGGAGCGTATAGGCGCCCGGCGGGATATTCAGAATTACATACGACCCGTCCACGTCGGCCGAAGCACCCAGCGTCGTTCCCACGAGGACGACATTCGCCCCGACAAGCGGCTCATTTGTTGCTTTGTCCACAATCTTGCCCGCGATTTTGCCCGTCGTGCCGGCCAACAGCAGCAGCGGGACAAGGATCAGGGCACAGAGCGCAATCAACCATTTCATAGAGGACCTCTGTGAGACAGTGAGTGTGTTTTGGCAACTTTCTTCAGTTCACATTCCAGTGTTATTCGACTGGCGAGGTCAGTGAGACGGTTTCTCAACATACTCGTCGGTCTGATGCAGAATCTCGGTTGACTCCTTGAACATCTTCGACACCGCGGTCTTGTTCTTGAGCGCGACTTCTGTGACAACCGCGTTGATCAACACAGAAATTGCCGAAATCGAATTCGTGTGGAGCATATTCTCCGTACGGACAGCCAGAACGTGATCGGCGTGAAACGTGATGGGCGATGTCAGTTTGTCGGTGATCGTCACGACCGTCAGTCCGCGTTTCCGGGCGTACTTTGCTGCTTCGATGGTCTCCCTCGAGTATGGAGCAAACGAGAACGAGGCGATGACATCCCCACGGCGCGCCAGAGCGAGATGTTCAACGAAACGAAGTGTCCCGCTTTCAAGCGCCTGAGACTCGATGCCGACCTGGTTCAACTCGTAGGAAAATACCTGGGCCAGAAGCGAAGAGATCCCAATCCCCATGGTGTACACCTTGCGCGCGTCACGGAGGACATCGACAACGCTCTTGAATGTCGCCCGCTCGACATACTGGACTGTCCGATTGATATTCTGAACCTCGTGCTGGGCGACCAGCGTCAGAGTCCCTTCATTGCTTATCTTCCCAAGCGAGACCTTATACCGTTCCGGCGAACGAAGCGTCGATTGAACCGCGTCGAGCACTTCATTCTGAAGCTGCGTGAAGCCGCGGTAGCCGAGACTTTGGGCAAAGCGCACGATGGTCGCTTTGCTGACTTTCAGAGTTTCCGACAACGAGTCCGTTGTCAGAAAGGCGAGGTCGTGCGGCTGTTTCAGTATGAAATCCGCCACCCGCTGCTGATTCGCGGGGAGGCGCTGGTACGCGGCGAGGATTTTCGACTTGAGCGCTTCGTTCACTCCGTCGTGCTGCTTGATCTGCCGATCAGTTTTTAACGTCGTCATATCGGTTCCACTTCAAATGAGAAGACTCTCACGCCAAGGCGCAAAGCTTCTCAGATGTTGTTTGATATTGCTCTTTGGGGCATTGCATGATGAATCTTGGAACAGTTCTCACTCATCTCAAGATCAGGTGTCAACTCAACTTGGGCCCCAATGAGTCATGACGGCAATCGCGATGAAGATCATTCCCACGCCGTACAGCAGGATTTGCAGCGGTATCACCCACTTCAACCACTTTTCGTACGGTATTTTGGCGATGGCAAGCACTCCCATCGTCACACCCGATGTCGGAAGGATGAGGCTGTTGAACCCGTCGCCATATTGGAAAATCAGGACCGCGGTCTGACGGGTCACGCCGAGCAAATCGCTCAACGGCGTCATGATCGG